>DATHRP010000033.1:0-7580 GCA_035465195.1 Afifellaceae bacterium
CTCGATTCGTCGAACGCCATCAACAGTGGACTGGCATTCCTTCTGGCCGATGCCAGCGGGCGTGTCGTCGCCGACGGCGCCGGCGAGCGCGCCGGGGACCAGGAGACGGTTCCGGCCGGATTCCTGACGCCGGGCTCGACATCCGGCGGGACGAGGTTGGGCACGCTTGGCAACGTGATCTCGTTCACCACCACGTTCAACATCAACGGCGAGCCCTATTTCCTGACCGGCGTACGGTCCCAGGCCGAGGCATTTTCCGGCGTCTATGATCTGCGCAACTGGATGATCGGCCTTTCCGCGCTGGTCGCGCTGGTGTTCTGCGGCATCGGTGTCGGGTTCTCGCATCTGCTCACGCGGCCCATCGTGCTCCTGACGCGGGACATGAAGGAACTGGCCAACGGTAACGCCGACGCGGCCAGCGAGTATCGCTATGCCTCGCAGGAGATCGCCGAGATGATCGACGCGGTGCAGGTGTTCCGCGAGAACACGATGCGCGTTGAGGCGCTGACCCGCGAGAAGGAGGAGACGGACCGTCAGAACGCGGAAGCACGGCAGAAGATGATGCAGGATCTGCGCGGCTCCGTCGGCGAAGTCGTTCGCGCCGCTGCCGCTGGCCGGTTTACCGAGCGGGTGGAGGCGCATTTCGAGGACGAGGAGCTGAACGAGATCGCCGACGGCATCAACAGCCTTGTCGGCACGGTCGACCAGGGCCTGTCGGATACCGTCGACATGATGGCGGCGCTGGCCGCCGGCGACCTGACGGCGCGGATGCGGGGCCGGTACGAAGGAGCGTTTGCACGGCTGAAGGACAGCGCCGACCGGATGGCCGACCAGATGAACGACATGCTCGGCCGCATTGCCAGCGTTACCGGCGCGGTGCAGAAGGCGACCGACGAGATCTCCGCCGGCATCGTGGATCTGTCGATGCGCACGGAGCACCAGGCGTCTTCGCTCGAGGAGACGACCGCCTCGATGGAAGAGCTGTCGGCGACGGTGCGGCAGAATGCCGACAATGCGCAGGAAGCCAACCAGGTGGCGATCGCGGCGCGCGAATCCGCCGTCACCGGCGGCGAGGTAGCCGACCGTGCGGTTGCCGCGATGACCGGCATCGAGGAATCCTCGCGCAAGATCACCGACATTGTCGGGCTGATCCAGGAGATCGCCTTCCAGACCAACCTGCTGGCGCTGAACGCCTCGGTGGAGGCGGCGCGGGCCGGCGAGGCGGGGCGTGGCTTCGCCGTGGTCGCCAACGAGGTGCGCAGCCTTGCACAGCGCGCCGCCAGCGCGTCGAAGGACATCAGGGAACTGATCACCAATTCCGGCGAGCAGGTCCAGGAGGGCGCCCGCCTGGTCAACGAGGCCGGCGCCGCGCTCGAGGACATCGTCATGGCGGTCAAGAAGGTTGCCGACTATGTCTCGGAGATCGACGCCGCCAGCCGTGAACAGACCAGCGGCATCGAGCAGGTTTCGGGTGCGATCACCGGCATGGACGAGATGACCCAGCAGAACGCCGCGCTGGTGGAAGAGACGACGGCCGCGATCCAGTCGGCCAAGGGCCAGGTCGTCGACCTGCAGGCGGCTGTCGGCGCGTTCAAGACGGCCCAGAGCGTGGCGGCGGCGCTGGAGCAGGCCACCGGCGGTGGCGAGGCAAGTGCCGATCCGGTCGAACCGCTGCGCGATATGGCCTCGAAGATGGCGGGCCTCGCCGGAGCACCTGCCGCGCACGCGGCAAAGGCGGCAAAGGCGGCAAAGGCTTCATCCGGCGCCGGCATGCCTGCCGAGGACCTCTCAAAAGACGAATGGGAAGAGTTCTGAGCCCTTCCCCGCTCGGCGGGAGCGGGATTCAGGCTGAAAACCGGATGCGCGCGCAAACGAAGGCGGCAGCCTGCACGTTCCCGTCGCTCCGTCTTCCCGTGCCCCGTCAATACTGACCGCTCAGGTCAAGCACCTCGTGGCCGGCAGCGCCCGTCGTTTGCCTGAATTTACCTGACCAGAATAGGCTATCCTGCATTCGCTATTGCTGCGGCCTGGAGGCGACGATGAGCGGTGCCGACCGCCAAGCAGGGACTGCGACACATGAAGACAGCGCGGGACTGATCGTCCTGTCCGGCTGTTCCGGCGGCGGAAAGTCGAGCCTGCTGGACGAACTGGGCCGGCGCGGCGCCCGCACGGTCCCCGAAGCGGGCCGCCTGACCGTGCGCGAGGAACTGGCGCGCGGCGGCGACGGACTGCCGTGGGTCGATCCGGATCGCTTTGTCGATCTCGCGCTGTCGCGGGCGGTCTGCCAGTACGAGGCGCGGCCGCCGGGGGAGGGACCGTGCTACTTCGACCGCTCGATCGTCGACCTGGTGGCCCATCTCGCATTCCGCGGCCGCAAGACGCCACCGCGCATCGCCGCGCTTCCGGACACCCAACGCTATCACCGCACGGTGTTCATGACACCGCCGTGGCGCGGCATCTTCGACGCCGACAGGGAGCGGCGGACGGCGTTCGAACAGGCGGTCGCCGAGTACCACGCCCTTGTCGACGCATACCGCAGCTACGATTACCGGATTTGCGTGATTCCGCGCCTGAGCATCCGCTTGCGCGCGGATTTCGTCGAATCCGCAATAAGCCGTTCACCATGAATTGCGTCCGGCGGGAATATTCCGCGGCGCAAAACGTAATGTTGACAACAGTTTGCCGAACCGGCTTCCGGCAGTGGTGAAGCCGTGCGAGGTTTACGCATGATGCCTGTCCACGTACGGGCCGGTCATCGGATGGATTTGGGCAAGAGATGATCCGTGACCGGGGATTGCTGATCGCCGAGATACCGCATCTGCGGCGCTACGCGCTCGCGCTGACGCGCGATCCGGATCTCGCCGACGACCTGGTCCAGACCTGTTTGGAGCGCGGGCTGTCGCGGCTCAAGCTCTGGCAGCCGTCGCGCCGGATCAGGCCCTGGCTGTTCACCATCATGCACAATCTTCACGTCGACATGGTGCGCCACAGCGCCCGACGGGGCGTCAGCCTGCCGCTCGATGAAATGCCGGAACAGCCGTCGCAGGCTGCTGGCCAGGAAGCGCGGCTGAACGTCAGGGCCGTGCTGGACGAGATCGACAATCTGCCGCGCGAACAGCGCGATGTGCTGATCCTCATCGGCATCGACGAACTGAGTTACGCGGAGGCGGCGGGTGTCCTGTCGATTCCGCTCGGAACCCTGATGTCGCGCCTGCACAGGGCGCGCTCAAGGCTGCGTGAG
This sequence comes from Afifellaceae bacterium, assembly GCA_035465195.1. Classification (GTDB taxonomy): domain Bacteria; phylum Pseudomonadota; class Alphaproteobacteria; order Rhizobiales; family Afifellaceae; genus CAMYKZ01. Next base: position 3,242 of record DATHRP010000033.1, read on the forward strand.
CGTCTCGGGATGGCTGGCAGTCGGCCGCCGATCCGCCGGGTGAAATGAAATGACGATGAACGAAAAAGAAAAATACGTTGCCATCACCGACGATCTTCACGGCTTCGCCGACGGCAGGCTGCCGCCGGAGCGCGCCGAGAAGGTCGAAGCCTACATTGCCGGCCATCCGGAGGCCGCGGCGGAGGTCGCGGACTATCGGCGGATTAGCGAGGCACTGCACGAGGCCTATGACGGTATCCTCGACAGGCCGGTGCCGGCGGCGCAGGTCGCGATCGTTCGTGAGACACGTCCCCGATTTGTGCTGCCGGTCGCCGCTGCGGTCGCCGGGCTGGTGGCCGGTATCGTGATCGGGCTGTCACTGCAGCGCACGGTCGAGCAGGAAATGTCACCCCTTGCGGCGCTCGTCGAAGGGTCCAGTGCCGCCTATATCGTCTATGCGCCGGAAAAGCGGCACCCGGTGGAGGTCGCGGCGGCGGACGCCGAGCACCTCTCCAAGTGGCTGTCGAACAGGATCGGCATGAGCCTGCCGATCCCGCGGCTTGGCGACCTCAGGTTCGAGCTGGTCGGCGGCCGGCTGCTTGTCGGCGAGGATGCGCCGGCGGCCCTGCTCATGTACGAGAATGACGAGGGCCGGCGCATCGTGTTGTATGTGCGCAATGATCTGCCGGAAGGCGAACTGGCTCCGCTGCGCTATCAGCGTCGGGCTGACACAGGGGTCGTGACATGGGCGCAGGGTTCGGCCGGCTTCGGCCTAGCCGGCAGCTTCTCCGAGAAGGAACTGGTGCCTGCGGCACAGCTCGTTCAGGCGCAGCTGTCGCGTTAGGCGGTCCCGGCCGGACGGGGAATGGATGTTGCGTCGCGCGCAACCCGCGGCAATCTCCCGCCATGGTCCGGCGAACGGCACTTTGCTCCTGCGGCAGTCTTTCGGTTACTTGCACGGGTGAGTCGGTCTCGGTGGCGCTGTGCCATTGCGTTGCGTGCCAGCGACGCACCGGCAGGACTTACGGGATTGCTGCCTTCTTCCGGCACGAACAGGTCGAAATCTCCGGAAGGACGTCTGAGTATGCCAGGCAGTCCGACAGCGGATATTCCGTGTCGCACCGCTTCTGCCCGAATTGCGGCAGTACGATTTTCTGGTATCCGGAGCGCATGCCCGATCGTGTCGCGGTCGGTGTCGGCGCTTTCGGCGATCCGACTTTCCCGGCACCGGCAAAAAGCGTCCACCTGAAATCCCGCCACCGCTGGGTCGATGTCTAGACCCCACGGCGGACTGTCAGTCCGAGTGCGCTGACGCCATCCACGCCGAGCCGCCGCAGACGTCGGAGGTCCCGGTGAACTGGTTGAGCGGGATCTTAAGATAGGCGACGCCGTTGGATTCCGGCTCCGGCGGGCGGCCGCCGCGGATATTGACCTGCAGCGCCTGCAGCATCAGGTGCGGTAGCGGCAGTTCCGCGTCGCGGGTCTCGCGGATGCGCACGAACTCGTCCTCGCTCGGATCGCCCTTCAGGTGGATGTTGTCGCGGCGCTCGGCCGCCACCGTGCTTTCCCATTGCGGCTTGCGTCCGTCGCGGCCGTAATCGTGTCCGACGAAGATCCGGGTCTCGTCGGGAAGCGCCATGATGCTCTGGATGCTGCGGTAAAGCTCGGCCGCATCGCCGCCCGGAAAGTCCGCCCGTGACGTGCCCGAATCCGGCATCATCAGCGTATCGTGCACGAAAGCCGCGTCGCCGATCACATAGGTGATCGATGCCATCGTGTGGCCGGGGCTGAACATCACCCGACCTCCGAGATTGCCGATTGTGAAGGTATCACCGTCCCTGAACAGCCTGTCCCACTGGGAGCCGTCCGTCGGAAATGTTTCCGGGAGATTGTAGATCCGCTTCCACAGATCCTGGACCTTGACCACATGCTCGCCGATTGCCGTCGGCGCTCCAAGCTTCTCCTTCAGGTAGGGACCGGCGGAGAAATGGTCCGCGTGCGGGTGCGTGTCGAGTATCCAGACCACATCCAGCTTTTCCGCGGCAATGTACTCCAGGATCTCGTCGGCATTGACGGTACAGACCTGGCCGGCCTTCTCGTCGTAGTCGAGTACCGGATCGATCACCGCAGCCTTTCCGGTGCCCGGATCGGACACGACATACTGGATGCTGCCGGTTTTCGCGTCGTAGAAGCCCTTGACGGTCGGATGCGTGATTGCTGCCATGTTTTTCTCCTCGTCGGGGCGCCGGCTCCCGGCCAAGACATATTCAGTAAACAGAATATAAGTCGGCGTTCCGGAATTGAAAGGGCAGGCCCGGATCGCGAGGGCTGATGAATACGGCCGGCCGCCGTTCGCGTGTTCGGCTGTCATCGTGCCATGGCGAATGAAGAATCAAAAGGGGCGCCCGACGGCGCCCCTTTCATCGTCGTGGGAAGGCCTTTGCTTGTTACGGGCAGTTGCCCACGTTCTCGGCCGTGCACTCGTCGAGGCCGGTATAGAGCGGATCGTCGACCTTTTCGCCGTTGATCAGCTGGATCAGCACGTCGGGCGCCCGGTTGCCCATCTCCCAAGGCCGCTGGCCGATCTGGGCGTGGCTGCGGCCGGCCTTCAGCGCGTCGATCTGCGGCGGCAGCGTGTCGCCGGCGATGATGATCAGTTCCTTGCTGTCCAGTTTGTCCTTCACCTGGTCGGTGACCTGGGCATAGGCGCTCGGACCGAACTGGGCCCAGCCGCCGACCAGGATGAAGGCATCGAGGTCGGGATTGGCAAGAAACGTATCGGCCATTTGCTGGTTGGCCAGGTCGATCTGGTCGTTGGTGAACAGCGGGCAGCCGTCGATTTCAGTCCAGCCGTTCTGACCGGTCAGCCGCTCGATGCCCTTTTCGCCGGCGATCGTGTCGCGGAAGCCTGCGGCCCGAGCATTGATGTTGTCCGCGGCTACGTTGCCGAGCTGCAGGCAGACCGTGCCTCCGTCCTTGAACTTTGACAGGTGCTTCGCCATCAGCACGCCCATGTCGTAATTGTTGGTGCCGAGATAGGTCGCGCGCAGGTCACGGTCCGCTTCGCCGAGATCGGCGTCGATGGTCATGATCGGCATCGACGGGTTCTTGGCTCTCAGCATGTTGGCCATGGCCGGCGCGTTGGACGGCGAGATGGCGATCCCCGCCACGCCCTTGTTGATCAGGTCTTCGACGATCTGGATCTCGCCGGCCTCGTCGGCGCTGGAGGCCGGGCCGGTGTATAGGCATTCATACTCCGAATCCGCGTGATCCTTGTTCCACTGTGCGCAGCCGTCGCCGAGCACCGTGAAGAACGGATTGTCCAGACCCTTGACCACCACGGCCAGCGTCTTCTTGCTCTGAGCCTGTGCGCCACCGATCGCAATCGCGATCAGCGCCGCTCCGGCAAGCGGTACCAGAATCCGTTTCATTTCATTTCCTCCCATGTTTTCGGCACACCGTGCCACCGGGGCAATCGGCCGGCGTTGCGGCCACGTACCACCTGTTGCAATTTAATTTGCGCCTAAAATTAAAAACATGTGAAGCAGTGATCGTCAATCGGCAATCTTCACGGGGCATGCGCTGGAATCCGCAATGCCGCATCCGCGGACGCTTCAGGAGGCAGAATCGGAGGCCTATTCAGGCGGGAAGCCGGAAGCCGGACCGTCCGGGCCGGAGCGCATTCGGGCGAGGGAATTTCGCGGCATGAACTGCTCCAAGACGAGGGCGGCGGCGCCGCGCGCCCACAGATCGTCGCCCCAGGGATGGATTTCGATCGGCGGCACGCCGGCCTCCGCGGCGAGCACGTGCCGGTGAAGCGACCGCTTCAGGGCTTCAATGAAGACCTTGGCGGGATGGCCGGCGCGCTGGCCGGAAATGATGATCACGGGCGGATCGAAGACATTGACCGCGTTGGCCAGTGCGATGCCGAGAATATGCCCGGCCCGCTCGAAGATTGCGACCGCCTCCGGATCGCCGGCGTCGGAGTGTTCGGCGAGGTCGTCCAGGGCTTCCTGAACCGCCAGCTGGTCGTCGATCGGTACGCGGCCGACGAGGGACTCCGCCTGGCCGAGCAGCGCATAGTCGGCGACATAGGCTTCCACGCACCCCCGCTGGCCGCAACGGCACTGGGCGCCGTCGAGGTCGATGATCGTGTGGCCGAACTCGCCGGCGAAGCCCCGGGCGCCGCGGTAGATCTGCTGGTTCATGACGATCGACATGCCGACGCCGTGTTCCACGGTCACCAGGAGGTAGGACGGATGCGTCTTGCCCAGGCCGAACCACTTCTCCGCCAGCCCGGCCAGGTTACATTCATTGTCGATGACCACCTTCAGGCCGGTCCGTTCCTCCAGCACCGATT
>DATHRP010000034.1:0-3187 GCA_035465195.1 Afifellaceae bacterium
GACCCCTCGCTCCCGGCCGAGCCGATCCTCGTCTACGGCCCGCCGTCCACTTCGGGCACGCGCGACGCGCTCAAGGAGCTGGTCCTCGAAGTGGGTTGCAAGACCAATGACGAGATGAAGGCGCTCAAGGAAACCGACGAAGACAAGTTTGCGCAGCTCTGCACCGAAGTCCGTTCGGACGGCGCCTATGTCGACCAGGGCGAGCAGGACAACCTGATCGTCCAGAAGATCGAGAACAATCCGCGCGCGGTCGGCGTGTTCGGCTATTCCTATATGGAAGAAAACCTCAACAAGGTGCAGGGCCTCTCGATGAACAGGGTCGAGCCGACCTATGACAACATCTCGAGCTTCGCCTATCCCGGCGCCCGCCCGCTCTACGTCTATGTCAAGGCGGCGCATCGGCGTGCGATCCCCGGCCTCGACCAATACCTGCAGGAGTGGGTGAACAACTGGGGCCCGGGTGGTTCGCTCTCCAAGATCGGCTTCGTGCCTTCGCCCGATGACGAGCGCGCCAAGAATGAAAAGGCAGCGACCGAATATGTCACCATTACGGCTGACGATCTGAAGTAATCTCCCCTTGACACTTCAGTAGAAGGCGCCGCTCCGTCATCGTGACGGGGCGGCGTTTTTCGTTGGGAATCCAGATACGAGGAAGGCGCCGCCCCCTGCGGAGCGACGCCCTCCCTTGCGTCTCTGATAGGATCAGAAATCGATGCTGACGCGTCCGTAGACAAACCGCCCGCTGAAGCCGAATGGCGAAAAAGACGAATAGGGCAAGAAGATATTGTTGCCTGTCGGCGTCAGTCGATCCGGATATTCGTCAAGCAGGTTGTTGGCGCCCAAAGCAACCTGTACAGCGTCAACCGGCTTGAAGCGGAACTCGAAATCAACGATCCATTTAGGCGATAGGGTAAAGTCATTAGTGGCATCGCCCTTGGCCACAGCTAGGCTATTTTCTGCTCCATCGGGCAGGAACACCGAACCAAAACGGTTGGCCCTTAAGGACGCACCAAATGGATCGTTGTCCCACTCAAGGCCCACATGGAGCTTATTCGATGGCTGGCCGTCGGTGAGACGCAGGCTTTCTGGCCGAGCGAAGAGACGGTCGGCGGTAAAGCCGCTAAAGGTGCGCCGATCCGTGATCTTAGTGCTGTTGATGTTGTAGCCCGCCGTAAGGGTCACACGGCCAATTCCGAAATCGGGCATGCGATAGCTGCCGACGACATCAAGACCTTCCGTGCGGGTATCGATCCCGTTTATGAAGAAGCGTGCCCGACCGGCTGAAACGCCGGCCGCCTGTAGGATCGCCACGACGTCTGAGCCGCCGAGATTTTCTGTCAGCACAATGCGGTCATCGATCTTGATGTTGTAATAGTCGATCGTGATATTAAGCCCGGAGACCATCGAGAACACGACACCGCCGCTGAGATTGACCGATTCTTCCGGCTCAAGCGGCTCCGAGCCGAGCGCTACCGCAGCTGGAGAATTGACCGGGAAGGTACCGACTTCGACCAGACCGACACCGGTGATGTTGTTGGTTGAAATCGTCGAGAAGAACTGCTGCGCCATGCCGGGGGCGCGGAAGCCGGTCGAAACCGAGCCGCGGAAGGCTAGCCCGTCGATCGGCTCGAACCGCGCTGCGGCCTTGCCGTTGAGGGTATCGCCAAAGTCGGAGAAATGCTCATATCGGCCTGCGACCTGGATGTTGAACATGTCTGACAGATCGGTGTCGAGCTCAACATAGGCGGCATAGGAATCGCGCGACCGGTCGACCTCGCTGCTCGGGGCAAAACCCGGGAAAACCTGGGCTCCGCCGGGAGCGGCAGGGAAATATGGGCCATTGATGTAGCTGGCCTCTTCGCCGGCCACGATCTTGTAATTCTCGTTGCGCCATTCGGCACCGAACGCCAGCGAGCTTTCGCCAATGCCTAGATCTATCGGTCGCTGCGCGTCGAAATTGACCGAGGTCTGGCCTGCGCGCATTCCCCCCGCATCGAACTTGCGCGGGCTGTCGATCCCGCCAAGCGAGGCGTTCCAGCTGTTCGATACCGTGTAATCGAGTCGGTTCGATCCATAGTTGACTGACAGGTCGAGGTTCCACCCGCCGGTGTCGCCGCGGATTCCGAATACCCCGGCGATATCCTCGATCTCGCTGTTGATCTGCGGAAGGAAGCCGTCAGGATAGAATGGCACGAACGTCGTCGACGATGCGGCGCGGTCGCGGTTGCGATTGTCGTTCGAGCGGCGATAGAAGCCGGTGCCATTACCGTCGCGGATGCCGTAGCTGCCGAAGGAATAGAGCTCGAAGCTCCCTCCAACGTCCATTCCAGCGTTGAGAAAGAAATTGAGATCCTTCGATTCGCCATCGCCGAAGCGGTGGCTGAAGCGGTTGAAGGTCAGCTCGCGCGGGTCGCTGGTCGACACATATTGACGACGAACGTCTGGGCCGGAGCGGTTGGAAGACGAGCGATCCTTGTACTCGGCAGTCCAGTTGAGATAGCCGTTGTCGCCCACCGGCAGGCCGATGTTGGTCGCAAAAGTCCAGGTGTCGCCGTCGCGTCGCTTGCGTTCCTTTTCGGAAAAAGTGACAATTGGATTGTCGCCCGTCGGATTCAGGTCCACGCTCTCGATCTCGTAAACATCTTCCATGGTGGTGATGTATTTGCCGAAGCTTGCCTGGGCGCGGCCGCCTTCACGCTTCTTGAGCTGGATGTTGATCACGCCCGCGATCGCGTCCGAGCCATATTGCGACGAGGCGCCGTCGCGCAACACTTCGATGCGCTCGATCGCAATAGGCGGGATGGTGTTCATGTCGACGCCCGCCGAACCGCGACCGACCGAACCGTTGAGGTTCAGCAGCGAGGAAATGTGGCGGCGCTTGCCGTTGACCAGCACCAGAACCTGGTCTGGCGCAAGGCCGCGCAGCGTGGCGGGCCGCAGCGAGTCAGTGCCGTCGGTCAGCGACGGTTGCGGGAAGTTGAATGACGGAACCAGATTGTTGAGCAACCTGTTGGTTTCGGTCGTTCCCTGGTTGACCAGCGCTTCGGCTCCGATGACATCGATAGGCACCGTGCTGTCCGCTACCGTACGGTCGGTGCGGCGCGTGCCGGTCACGATGATTACCGGCTGGTCGCCATCTGCGGCACTTGCTCCGGCGGTATCCTGTGCCAGAACCGGGCTGGACAGG
>DATHRP010000035.1:0-4293 GCA_035465195.1 Afifellaceae bacterium
GAAAGCCAAACGGAGACGGGCGTGAGCGCGATCGAGAGCGTCACGATCGGTGCCACGAAGGAGGTTTCCGACGGCCACAGCGCCCGCACTTCCGTGGCGGACGCGAACAGCACGAAGGCGAACTCGCCGGCTTGCGGCAACAGGACGGCGACCTTCACAGCATCGTTGTGCGAACTGCCGAACGCCCGGTTCAGGCCATAGATCACGCCGGCCTTGACCATCATCACCACCGGCACGGCAAGCAGGATCCGCCACCAGTTGTAATAGAGGCTGTTGACGTTGAGCGACATGCCGACCGCGATGAAGAACAGGCCGAGCAACAGGCCGCGGAACGGCTCGATGTTCGCCTCCAGCTCGTGCCGGAATGTCGAATCGGCGAGGATCACGCCGGCGATGAAGGCGCCCATGGCCATCGACATGCCGGACACCTGCATCATCACGGCCGCTGCCAGCACCACCAGCAGCGCCGCCGCCGTCATGATTTCGCGAGCATCGGTCTTGGCGAGCAGGCGGAATAAAGGGTTGAGCAGGTATCGGCCGGCCAGCAACAGTGCCGCGATCGCCGTGACGATCTTCAGGAACTCCAAGAATCCGCTGGAGGCGAAGCCCTCGTCCGAAGCCGGCGCCATAAGGGGAACGACGGCCAGCATCGGCACGATGGCGAGATCCTGGAAAAGCAGGATCGCCAGAGCCTTGCGGCCGTACGGCCGGCTCACGTCGTTGCGCTCGCCCAGGATCTGCATGCCGAACGCCGTCGACGACAGCGCCAGGCCGAAGGCGATGATCAGCGCTGGCTCCAGCCGCCAGCCGAAGATGGTCAGGATCAGTGTCAGCAAGGTGCCGGTCACGATCACCTGGGACGCGCCGAGGCCGAATATGTCGCTGCGCATTGCCCAAAGACGCGCCGGTTTCAGTTCCAGCCCGACGATGAACAGGAAAAAGACGACACCCAGTTCGGCGACGCCGAGGACGGATTCCGGATCGCTGATCAGCCGGGCGATCGGCCCGATGACGACGCCGGCGGCGAGGTAGCCGAGCACGGAACCGAGGCCGAGCCGCTTGAAGATAGGGACGGCAATGACGGCGGCAGCCAGCAGAATCAACGGCTCGCTGAAATGGATCGCGCTTTCAGCGCCCGCCACACCTTCTGTTTGCGTTGTCGCCATGGCACTCCGGTCGGATTGGCTTCCCTTTCATTATAGCGGAGCGTTCGGATTTGGGCAGTCCGGTGCCGCGATAAAGTCGGCCGACCGGGCAGGTTGGGCGCCGGTCAGGGCAGGCTGTCGTACCCTTCGCCGAAGCCGTTCAGCGAGATCGGTATGCCGATCCCTTCCTCCGGCGTCTGGAAGATCACGAATGTGGCCGTCTTGCCGGTTTTCATCTTCTGCACCAGCGGATCGTCCATGATCACTTCCGCGACACAGCCGTTGGGCAGGCAGCGCACGAAACCGGCAGTGCCCATGTCCTCCTGGTCGATGTCGAGGCCGAGGCCGCGCGGCAGCAGCACGCCGAGCGGCGCCAGCACGCGCAGGATCCTGGCCTGGCGGTCCGCGGTCTTCAGCACGATCACGGTCAGCCCGACATTGTCGCGGTCAGCCGCGGTGACGAACTGCATGACGACGCATTGTTCGCTGGCCGCGCCGGGCGGCGTGTCGCAGCGCACCTCCCAGTCGCCGTGCACGGATTTGACGGCGCCCTGGGCGTTGGCCTGGTCCGAAAACGCCAGGCACAGAAGGGCAAGGAAGAGGACAGGCAGGCGCACGGCGGATATCTCCGGTTTCAGGACGGGCCGACGAAGTGATTCTCTCGAATTGCACTGCGATGAAGGAAGCGGTAACAGACAGGCTGGATGTGTCAAGAAAGCGGCGGTTCCCGGCGACCGCGGGCGGCCCAACCCGCCTGGCGCCGCCAAGCGCGCAAAAATGCCGCATTCGGAATTGCCACATGCGCGTTGCGGCGTCGGGCAGGGTGTGATTGACATCAGTCAGATGTCTCAGCGAGTCCCCGCCGGCGTCCTTGCCGTTGCGACGCGTGACGATTCCGGCGTGTGGGGAACGCAGATCGACGGAGCATGGATAGAATGATCGCCAGAATGTTTTCAGCCTCGATCCTGTGGCTCGTTGCCGGAGCCGGTGCGGCTATGGCCGAGATCGGTGAACCGCAGCCATGGCAGGCTAATCTGCAGCCGCCGGCCACCAAGGTGATGGAGCACATCGTCTGGTTCAATGATTTCACGCTGGCGATCATCACGGTGATCACGATCTTCGTGCTCGGGCTCCTGGCGGCCTGCATCGTCAAGTTCCGCCAGTCGGCCAATCCGGAGCCGAGCCGGGTCACCCATAATACGATGCTGGAAGTGGCCTGGACGGTGATCCCGATCTTTATCCTCGTGGTAATCGCCGTTCCATCCTTCAAGCTGCTCTATGCGCAGTACGATCCGTCCAAGATCTACGAGGACTTTGATCCGGATACGACCAAGTTCCTGACCGTCAAGGCAATCGGCAGCCAGTGGTACTGGGATTACGAATATGCGGTTGGCGGAGACAATGAATCATTCGGTGTCAACGGCGACATCTCCTTCAGTTCCACGATGCTTGGCGATGATGAACGCGGTGCCGACGATCCGCGGTTGCTGGCTGTCGACAGCGAACTGGTCGTGCCTGTCGGTGCGTATGTGCGGGTGCAGGTGACCGCGGCTGACGTCATCCACGCGTTCGCCGTTCCGTCGTTCGGCATCAAGATCGACGCCGTGCCCGGGCGGCTCAACCAGACCTACTTCAAGGCCGAGCACGAAGGCATCTACTATGGCCAGTGCTCTGAACTGTGCGGCAAGGACCATGCATTCATGCCGATCGCGGTTCGGGTCGTCTCCGCCGACCAGTTCTCCAAATGGGCTGCCGCCGCGGTCGATGATGTCGATCAGGCCAACGAGCTGTTGGCGCGCCTGATCGACGAGGACAAGACAAGGAAACTGGCGTCCGCCGAGTAACTCGGGCGGCGACGAAAAGCGATAAAGGCTGAGGAGCTGAGCGAAATGGCAACTGCAGCGGCACACGCGCATCATCCGACAGGTATGAAGCGGTACCTCTATTCGACGAACCACAAGGACATCGGCACCATGTACCTGGTCTTCGCGATCATCGCGGGGATCATCGGCGGCCTGCTGTCGGTCGCCATGCGCATGGAACTGCACGAGCCCGGCATCCAGATCTTCAACGGTCTGGCCCAGATGGTCTATGGCGCCGAAAATCCGGTCGACGCCGGCAAACACATGTACAACGTGTTCACCACCGCGCACGGCCTGCTGATGATCTTCTTCATGGTCATGCCGGCGCTGATCGGCGGGTTCGCCAACTGGTTCGTGCCGATCATGATCGGCGCGCCGGACATGGCATTCCCGCGCATGAACAACATCTCTTTCTGGCTTCTCCCGCCGGCGATCATCCTGCTGCTGATGTCGATGTTCTTCGAAGGCCCGGCCGGCGGTTTCGGCGTCGGCGGCGGCTGGACGATCTACCCGCCACTATCGACGAGCGGGCAGCCCGGTCCGGCGATGGATTTCGCCATCCTGTCTCTGCACCTGGCGGGCTCGTCGTCGATCCTCGGCGCCATCAACTTCATCACCACGATCCTGAACTTGCGCGCGCCGGTCTTGACGCTGCACAAGATGCCGCTGTTCGCCTGGTCGATCCTGGTCACCGCGTTCCTGCTGCTCCTGTCGCTGCCGGTTCTGGCCGGCGCCATCACCATGCTGCTGACCGACCGCAATTTCGGAACCACCTTCTTCGCGCCCGACGGCGGCGGCGATCCGATCCTGTTCCAGCACCTGTTTTGGTTCTTCGGCCACCCGGAAGTCTACATCCTGATTCTGCCGGGCTTCGGCATCATCAGCCATGTCGTCTCCACCTTCTCGCGCAAGCCGGTCTTCGGTTATCTCGGCATGGCCTACGCCATGGTCGCCATCGGCGTCGTCGGCTTCATCGTGTGGGCGCACCACATGTACACGGTCGGCCTCGACGTCGACACGCAGGCCTACTTCGTGTTCGCCACCATGGTGATCGCGGTGCCGACCGGCGTGAAGATCTTCTCCTGGATCGCCACCATGTGGGGCGGCTCGATCTCCTTTCGCGCGCCGATGATGTGGGCGCTCGGCTTCATCTTCCTGTTCACCGTCGGCGGCGTGACCGGCGTGGTGCTGGCCAACGCGGGCATGGACACGGCGCTGCACGACACCTACTACGTGGTCGCGCATTTCCATTACGTGCTCAGCCTCGGCGCCGTGTTCGGCATCTT
>DATHRP010000036.1:0-3799 GCA_035465195.1 Afifellaceae bacterium
CTGGGTCCCCCGGGTGCCCAGCCTGCTGGCGAGGGTCCTGCGCCCGGCGCGGAGATCCGCCGCCTGGTCGCGCAAGTTGTTGACCAGCAGGACGCCAGCCGCATAACAGCCGACGGCGATCCCGGTAAGCACAACGGCGGCGTCTGGCAGCTGCCGGCTCTTCAGGTAGTAGCTTCCCGCCACCGCGATCAGGCCGAAGAAGGCGATCACGAAGACCTCGCCGAACGGCCCATGGGACAACGGCCGCCGACCGGCGGAATAGGCGTAGCCGGAAACCAGCGACGCGAGTCCGACCAGGAGTATCGGCAGGCCGCCGACAACCACCAGGTAGCCGCCGGCCAACAGCGCCGTGACGAAACAGCCGAGCGCGGCGCGGCGCACCTGTTTCGGCTGCGCCAGCCCGGCACCGGTGATCCGGATCGGTCCGATGCGGTCGGGACCGTCGGCGCCGCGCTCGCCGTCCCTGGCGTCGTTGAAAAGGTTGGTACCGATCTGAATCAGCAGCGCGCAGGCAAGCGTCACGATGAAGGTGACCCACTCGGGGTGAGCGCCGCCGCCCCAGGCCAGAACCGAGCCGACGACAACGGGGACGGCCGCCATTGTCAGCGTCCGCGGCCGCATCCCCAGCAGCCAGAGGTTCGGCTGCCTTGCGGCGCTCTGCGTACGTATCCTGCCGGCCGGTCCGGTCGTCATCGTCAGGCTCCGATCAGAATTCGTAACTCAGCGAGACGAGACACTCGCGGGGCCGCCCGTAGACCTGCTCGACATAGGCCGCCGCGGTATTGAACGCGGAGTTGCCGGTGACGAGGTAAGTCTCGTCGAGCAGGTTTCGCGATGCGACCGTCACCTGCCAGCGGCCGGTCCGTGGTACGAACCCGAGCGACGCATTCACGAGGTGATAGGCAGACTGGCGGATTTCCTCGCTGTTCACGGCGTCGTGGTATTCGGCGTCCTGCCATGACCAGTCGATTCGCGCGGTCATCTCGCCGAGTTGCCCGAGGCCCAGACGATAGGATGTACCGGTGGCGACACTCCACTTCGGCGCATTTGCGAGCCGATTATCGAGGCGCACCCCGGAATCCTGCGCAGGCTGGGTCAGGTGCCGATATCTGGTATCGAGATAACCGACTGACAAGCCGATGTCCCAGTGGTCCGACGCCAGCCATTCCACTTCGAGTTCGCCGCCCCGGACACGCGCGTCACCGGCATTCACCGTGAGCGGATTGAAGGACTCCCGCACGATGATCTGCAGATCCTCGTAGTCGGCGTCGAACACGGCGACGTTGGCTCGCAGGCGGCCATCGAATGAGGATGCCTTGATACCGAACTCCAGGCTGTCGACGAACTCCGGCCGGTACGAGCTCGGCGCGCGGTCCGGCGTGGGGCCGACGAAGCGCTGGTCGAACCCGCCGCTCTTGTAGCCGGTTGCAAACGTCACGTAGCCCAGCACGTGATTCGAGAATCGATAGCTCAGGTCGAAAGTCGTGTCCGTCGCGTCGAAGTCGAGCTCGCTGCGGCGATAGTCGAGGATACGCTCGCCTGCCGCCATCGGACCCGTGGGCGCGAGATAGAATCCCGCGAATGCCGGCCAGGTCGGAGGAAAGAACCCGGGCGCGGAGCCTGCCGAGGCGTCACCGAGCGAGAGTTGGTCCGGCAGATAGGCCTTGCGGTCCTCCGTGTACCGCGCGCCGATGGATAACGCCAGCCGGTCGGTGACATCGAGCGTGCCGTGGGCGAATACCGCATAGGCCTGGTTGTCGTAGAAGCCGCCGCTCTGGATCGCGCCGGTCGGCACCGTGACGTCGACCAGGTTGAAACCGGACTCGTCGTAATAGAAAAGGCCGAATACCGAGGACAGGCGGTGTTCGTCGCTGCTGAATTGCAGTTGCAGTTCCTGGCTGAACTGATCGTGTTCGTAATCGTCGCGCGTGGCGAAGATGTTGGCGGGGGTGTTGTCGCCGTCCCGCGAAGAGAGCATCTCCATCGTACGAAGGCCGGACGTCGACTTCAGGAGCCAGTCATCGCCGATCGTCCAGTCGACCGTCAGTGCTGCGCCGCTGCTGTCGAGATTTGACGCGACCGGGAAGGTGCCTTCGGAGATGAATGGCCCCGGACCTGAATCCGCGCCGTAACAACCGGGCGCACTGCCCGTGGCGGCGCCTGGCGGCGGAAACGTCGGCGGTCCGCCCAGCGGGGAACCGTCAAAGGCCGGGTTGATGACCACGGCCGTGCAACTCTCGAGAACGGCGTTGCCGAAAGTCGCGAAGGGTTGCCGATCGTTGACGCCACCGGAGACGACCGGCGCGCCATTCTCGCCGATGCGCGTGTAATCCACGATCAGCGAAGCAGCGATCGTATCGGTCGGTTCCCAGCGCACGGCGCCACGCGCCGACCAGCGGTCACGATCGCCGGTCCGGATCCCGTCGAACGACCGCTCGACATAGCCGTCACGAAGCAGTTGGCTGAATGCGAATCCGGTTGCGAGCGATTCGCTCAGCGGCAGGTTGCCGCGATAGGTCAGTGCCTTCAGGTCATCGTTTCCGAGCCTGAATTCGACGCGGTTCTCCGTGTCGCTGAAGCTCGGAAGCCTGCTGTGAACCTTGATTGCGCCGCCGATGGAATTGCGGCCGAACAGCGTCCCTTGTGGTCCGCGCAAAACCTCGACACGATCGATGTCAACGAGGTCAAGCACGTTGCCGGGCGAACGGCCGAGGTAGATGCCGTCCACATACATCGCGACGCCCGGATCAGTGACCGGTGTGTAGTCTGCCTGGCCGATGCCGCGAATGAAGATCTGGCCGACGGAGCTCGAGCCCGATGAAGGCGCTGCCTTGTCGAACTGCAGGTTGGGCACGGCGTCACCCAGCTGGTCCATGGCATAGAGTTGTCGCGCCTCCAGCTGGACGCCGCTCAGCGCCGTGATGGCGATCGGGACCTGCTGGATGCTTTCTTCACGCCGCCGCGCCGTGACGACGATCGCTTCAATCGGCTCCGCGCCGGCCTCCGGGCGGTCGGCATCGTTTGCCTGGACCAGGCCCGTCAGAAGCTGCGAGATCGCGATTGCGGCCGCTGCGCGACAAAGTGCTGACGGCATCGGATGGTTCTCCCTGAGTCGAAAGCGGCAATACTAAAGTCGGGGTGTGGGCCTGTCAGTGGTGGATTGCCACAAGTATTTGCGGCCAGTTGACTGGCGAAACCAGTGAGCCGAAACGACGTCTATGGCGCTTGAAATAGGTAATTTCCGTCACGTCGGATATTCGGGCCGACGACCGACAGGGCAGGTCATACGATTGGCCGGCGGCCACGCAATGACCCTTGCGCGCCGGTTCGCTCCAGCCACCCTATAGGGCCATTGGGCCGTCGCTATGGATTTTTTTGAACCCGGCCATATATAAGGAACACGGGAGGTGGCAGTGCCGGACAACAGCGGAAAACGTGTCGAGGACTACCCGGATTCGGGTTTCGTGCCGAGGGCCGGCAGGGAGTTGTTCAAGGCGACCACGCCGTTTGCCGTGGAGCGCGTGGATACCAGCTGGCGGCTCGTTATCACGACATTCGGCTTGCTGATCGCTGCATTGGTCGGTGCCGGTGCGGCCCCTGGCTGGCCGCTGCGCCTCGTGTTTTCCATCCTCTCCGCCCTGTTGATGGTGCGCGCGTTCATCATGTATCACGACTACATGCACAACGCGATCCTGGTGAATTCCAGGATGGCATGGGTCCTGTTCCGGGTCTATGCAGCGTTCGCACTGACGCCGCCGCGATCGTGGAAGAAGAGCCACAATTATCATCACGGCAATGT
>DATHRP010000037.1:0-3948 GCA_035465195.1 Afifellaceae bacterium
GGACGTCGAAAGTCCGCGAAAATTCGCCTACCGCTGCCCGAAAAGCACCTTCCTCGCTTCCTCGTCATCCTGGATATTGGAGCGTTTATCGGCTCCGATTTCAATCGCCTTCTGCACCGCCGGACGCTGCAGCAGAGCTTCGCGCCAGCGGCCCAAATGCGGGAACTCGGCAATGTCGATCCCCTGTCTTTCCGGTGTCCGTGCCCAACTGACGATCGCCATATCTGCGATCGAATAGTCCCCGGCAACGAATTCGCGATCCGCAAGCCGTGTGTCGAGGACCCGGTAAAGGCGGTGCGCCTCGTCTTCGTAGCGCTTGATGGCATATGGAATTTTCTCCGGCGCGTAGTTCCGGAAATGGTGGTTCTGGCCGAGCATCGGCCCGAAGCCGCCCATCTGCCACATCAGCCACTGCTCGACCTCGACGCGCCTGCGCTCGTCGTCGACCGGATAGTAGCCGCCGAACTTGCGTCCGAGATACATCATGATCGCGGCCGATTCGAACATCGAGATGGGCCTGCCGCCCGGTCCCTCCGGGTCGGTCAGCGCCGGCATCCGGTTGTTCGGTGCGATCGCCAGGAAATCCGGCTTGAACTGATCGCCGCGGCCGATATTGACATAACGAACCTCGTAGGGAACTCCGAGTTCCTCCAGCAGGATGGTGATCTTCCAGCCGTTCGGCGTCGGCCAGTAGAAGAGCTCAAGCGGTTTCGTCTGGGAATTCGGCATCTGATGTCTCCGGTCAATGACGATATGCAACTAGCGCACGAGCAACAGGTGGCAAAGTCTCACCCAACCGGAAGGACCAGCTGGCCGATCCGTTCTCATTCCCTGCGGAGGCAGGCCAGGTAGAAGCCGTCCGTTTCGCTGCGCGCCGGGGTGAGGCGGACGGCGCCATCGGCGAGGCAATGGACAAGAGATCGCGCGTCGCTGGCGAGATCGTCGACCCTTTCGCCAAGCGAGACAGGAAGGAAATTCGGATAACGTTCCCGGAACGCGGCGATCCGGTCTTCGTTCTCGGCCGCGAAGATCGAACAGGTGGCGTACGCGAGTACGCCACCCGGACGGACGAAACCCGCGGCCTGGTCGAGAACGGCCGCCTGTTCTTCCAGCCTTGCAGTGAGAGCATTGGGGGTCAGCCGCCATTTCGCATCCGGGTGGCGGCGCCAGACACCGGAACCGCTGCACGGCGCGTCGACGAACACGAGGTCCATGCGATCCTGCAAGTCGTCGAGACTATCGTCACCGGGTGGCCGCACTTGGACGTTGCGGACCCCTGCCCGCTTCACCCTCTCATAAATCGGGGCCAACCGGTTGCGGTCGGCATCATATGCGTAGATCTGCCCGCGATTTTCCATTATTGCCGCGAAGGCCAGAGCCTTGCCGCCCGCTCCGGCACAGAAATCGAGAACCTGGTCGCCGGGGTTCGCAGCCGCCAGCAAGGCACATAGCTGACTACCCTCGTCCTGCACCTCGATCCGGCCGCGTCGCCACGCCTCGTCGGACTGGATATTCGGATGCCGTCTCGCACCGCCGGATGGCGGAATCCGGATGCCGACCGGCGACAGGCGGCAGGCCTGGGGGCCGAGCCGCGCCAACTGACCCAGCACGCGCTCGCGGTCGGCCTTCAGCGTGTTGACCCGCAAATCGAGCGGCGGTCGCCACGCCATCGCCTGACATTCGGTCAGCCAGTCAACTGACAATGCACTTTCGATATAAGGCCGGCACCAGTCCTGGATATCCGCCTGTATATTCTCCGGTGCGGTATCGAGCGGATTCTCGCCGCAAAGCGCCCGATATTCCTCGCCGGTCAAGGGACCCGGCCCGTGCCGGTCCGTTTCCAGGAGTGTTGCCAGTTCGTCCGCATCGATTTGCCAGTCGAGGCCGACGACGGCCAATGCCAGCGCACGCGACGTGTCAGCTCCGATCCGCCAGGCCAGCGACCGCCGCCTGCGCAGCGCGTCATAGACGATGTTGCCGATGGTCGCGCGGTCGCCGGAGCCGGCGAAACGGTGCCCCAGGCCCCAGTCGCGAAGTGCCGCCGAGACTGGCCGATGCCGGCTTTCGATATCGTCGAGGACCTCGATGGCGGCACTGATCAGACCCGGTATGCGCATGAGACCGCCTGTTTGCCCCGACCAGCCGAAGGATCCGGCAGGCTGCCTGTTACGACGCCAGGTAGTTGGGGCTCTCGCGAGTGATGGTCACGTCGTGAACGTGGCTCTCGCGAAGGCTGGCGCCTGAAATGCGGACGAACTCCGCCCTGGTCCTGAATTCCTCAAGGTTTCTCGCCCCGACATAGCCCATGCCGGAGCGAAGCCCGCCGGCCAGCTGATGGAGGACATGGGCGACCGGGCCCTTGTAAGGCACCTGGCCTTCCACGCCCTCCGGCACGAGCTTCAGGGAATCCCGAACCTCCGCCTGGAAATAGCGATCGGCCGAGCCCCGCGCCATCGCCCCGACAGACCCCATGCCGCGGTAGGCCTTGTAGCTGCGCCCCTGGTGCAGGTAGACCTCGCCCGGGCTCTCATCTGTGCCGGCCAGCAGCGAGCCGACCATGGCGACGCTCGCCCCTGCCGCCAGCGACTTGGCGAGGTCGCCGGAGAACTTGATGCCGCCGTCGGCGATCACCGGGATATCGGCCCCATTGGCCACCTCCACGGTCTCCATGATGGCGGTCAGTTGCGGTACGCCGACGCCAGCGACGATCCGTGTCGTGCATATCGAACCGGGACCGATGCCGACCTTGACGGCATCGGCGCCTGCATCGATTAGTGCCTTTGTCGCATCCGCCGTCGCCACGTTGCCGGCGATGACCTGGATCGCGTTCGACAGGCGCTTTACCGCGGAGACCGTCTGCAGAACCTTTTCGGAATGGCCATGCGCGGTATCGACGACGATGACGTCGCATCCGGCGTCGATCAGCCGCTCGGTTCGCTCCTCGGCGCTCTCACCCACCGACGTCGCGGCGGCGACACGGAGGCGACCCTGGTCGTCCTTGCTGGCATGCGGATTGAGCCTGGCTTTCTCGATATCCTTGACGGTGATCAGACCAATGCAATGATCGTCCTTGTCGACGACCAGCAGCTTCTCGATCCGGTTCAGGTGAAGTAGCCGCTTGGCCTCGTCCTGACTGACCGACTCATTCACGGTGATCAGGTTTTCCCGGGTCATCAGCTCATAGACGCGCTGGGCGGGGTCGGAAGCGAAGCGGACATCGCGGTTCGTCAGGATACCGACGAGACGGCCGGTCACGGAGCGCCCCTTGCCGGCATTCTCGACGACAGGAATACCGGAAATGTTGTACTGCGCCATGATCGCCTTTGCGTCGGCGAGCGTGGCATCGGGGCCGATGACCACCGGATTGACCACCATGCCCGACTCGAACTTCTTGACCTGCCGCACTTCTTCGGCCTGGGTCTCGGGATCGAGATTGCGGTGGATGACGCCGAGGCCGCCGGCCTGCGCCATCGCGATTGCCAGCCTGGCCTCCGTCACTGTGTCCATGGCGGAGGAAATGATCGGCAGGTTGAGCGAGATCGTCCGCGTGAGCCGCGTCGAGATATCGGTCTCGCCGGGCAGCACTTCCGAATGCCCGGGCCGAAGCAGGACATCGTCGAATGTCAGCGCTTCGCGACCGGTCACAACGTCAACAATGCGGGACATGCCAGAACTCCAAGCCAGCTAATAGAGCTTCGCCGTGACGCGGGCTGGCGACAGCCGTCACGATTGTGCAGAAGGCCCGGCAATGCCGGAATCGGTCTTGAGTTTGGCGGTTGTCACTATCACGGGCGCGCCGCTTTGCAAACACAAGAAACCGTGCGGATCAGCCGTCATCGACCGCGCCGCGATATCCGGCCGCCAGAAGGTACATTTCCGCCGAATCCGAACGGCTCGACGGCGGCTTGACGTGATGAACGCGTTCGAAGTCACGCTTCAGCCCGGCGA
>DATHRP010000038.1:0-5748 GCA_035465195.1 Afifellaceae bacterium
CGGGGTTTCGTGGCAATTGGACGCCGGCTGGCCGCCGGGCCCGACGTGGAACCGCCAATGCGGTCAGGCTTTCGCCGACATGTTGGCGGCCCGGCGGATGTGTTCGCGCACGACCGACAGCGAAGGGCCCTTGCGGATGGCGGACCATCTCGTCGATGTCGGACGCGAGTAGGTTCCGAATGACCTGGACATTGCTTCTTCCTTTCTGAATGTGCGGGCGGTCATGCCCGCCGATGCACACCTGCTACAGTTTGCCCATTGGAGACTCCGTGGTAGGTTTCGTGGAAATTCGGTCGGCCCTGCGGATTCCACGGTTCGCCCGGCGGATCAGGGTTCCAGGAACTTGTGCTGGACCCGGAAGCCCGGCGGTATTGGGTTCCGCGCCGGGCGCGATCCCACCGGGTTTCCGTGAACGCCCGACGGCGACTGAGATGATTGAACTTCGCAATGACGCTTCGCATTGAACTCATCGGACGGCTGAACGTCACCAGGGACGGCGTCGACGTCGAACTGCCGCACTCGAAGAAGACCCGGGCGCTTCTGGCCTATCTGGCGATGGCCGATCGTCCGCAGCGCCGGGATCGTCTCTGCGAGATGTTCTGGGACGTTCCCGACGACCCGCGCGGCGCCTTGCGCTGGAGCCTTTCCAAGCTCCGCCGCGTGCTGAACGACGATCGATGCCAGCGCCTGCAGGCCGACCGGGAAACCGTCGCCATCGACAAGTCGGATCTCCGGATCGACGTTGCCGAGGTCGATGCGGTGGCGATATCGGAGATTGCGACGGTGCCGGTCGAGACGCTCGAAAAGGCCGCCGCGGGGTCCGGCGGACGGCTCATGGAGGATCTTTCGCTGCCGAACTGCGCGCCGTTCGAGGCCTGGCGCGTCGCGCATGTCAACGAGTTCGAACTCCGGCAACTGGCGATCCTGCGCGAACTGGTGAACCGGACGATATGCGAGCCGGCCCGCGCCCTGCCTTACGCCCAGGCACTGAAAGCGCTGGACCCCGACGATCCGGAAATTGCCGGGATCGTCGATTCGCTGAACAGGGCCGCGCGCGAAAGCGTGGTCCACCCGTCGGGTGCCGACGCAGCGGTTTCGCCGGCCGCGGCGCCGGACGACGCGCACTTGAAATCCCTGCCCGTCGTCAACATCGTCCAGCAGAGGCGGCTGGATCAGACGATCAGCTTCTGTACGGCAGGCGACGGGACCCGGATCGCCTATGCGGTTTCGGGAAGCGGACCGCCGATCCTGCGCGCCCCGCACTGGATGACCCACCTTGAGTACGAACTGGAAAGCCCGGTCTGGCGCCACTGGATCGAGGCGCTCTCGGCGAAGAACACCCTGGTCCGCTTCGATTATCGCTGCAACGGCCTTTCCGAGCGGGGCGTCGTCGATATCACGCACGAGGCCTGGCTGTCCGACATGGAGGCGGTGGTCGACGCGGCCGGGCTCGACAGGTTCGTGATCTTCGGCATGTCTCAGGGCGGCGCGATGGCCGTCGAATATGCCGTCCGCCATCCGGAGCGGACAGCCGGCATCGTCATCTGCGGCGGGTTCTCGAAGGGCTGGCGCGTCCGCGGTGACAGCCAGGAGATTGCGCGCCGCGAGGCCATGGAAACGCTGATCCTGACGGGGTGGGGACGGAGCGAGCCGGCTTACCGGCAGATCTTCACGTCGATTTTCCTGCCGGGGGCGAGTGCCGAGCAGGCGGAGTGGTACAATGAACTTCAGGCCCGCACGGTGACGCCGGAAGACGCCTACCGCCTCAGTCGGCAGAGTTCGCTGACGGACGTCTCCGCCATCCTTCACAAGGTCGAGGTGCCGACGCTGGTCGCCCACGCCCGCGGTGACCTTGTCGCACCGTTCGAATTCGGCAAGGCTCTCGCAGGAGACATTCCGCACGCCCGTTTCGTCGAACTGGAAAGCAACAATCACGTCCTTCTCGAAGACGAGCCGGCCTTCGGCCGCTTCATCGGGGAATTCCGCCGCTTCCTGGCCGACGAGGCGGTGGTCCGCAGGCTGGAACCGACGGAACCGCAGGGCGAGCCGCGCAAGGTCAGCGCATTGGCCATCGAGCTTTCAGGCCCGCTGCTCGATCTCGACGAACTGGACGTCGAAGCCGGCGCGGACTCCATCGAGGTCGTTTTGGATGACCTCTGCGCGATCGTTCAGGGGTACGGCGGCGAATGCGTGTCGAGGGGCGAAACGGACATCACCGCCGTTTTCGGAGCCAATGGCGGTGCCGGAGACCATGCGGTCCAGGCCTGCCGGGCTGCGCTGACGGCGAAGGGCCACATCGCGTCGCTCGCGGCCGAGAACTTCGGAATGAAGGCCGCCGTCGATACGGCGGAAGCGATGATCCGGCTTTCCGGTTCGCCCGACTGCGCCGGCATCACGGCCACGGGCCGCCCGATCCGGGTGGCGCGGCAGATCGCCCGGGCTCTCGGCTGCAACGCGGTCGCGACCACCGCGCGTGCCCTCGACGCCGCGCAGGGATGTTTCGCGGCCAGCGAAATCGACAAGTCGATGGTCGCCGGGCTGCCGGAAGGCCGGAAGATTTTCGCGCTGTCGGGCGAGGCGGGTGAGCGTGTCGGCGAGCGCACCGCAGGTTCCGGTCCGCGGATCGGCAGCGCCGATCGCTAGATCGTCTGGTTGTACGCGCCCACTTCCGGGTTTTCCCTGAGCACCGCATCGACCGCCGCGAACATGTCGCGCATGCGCTGTTCCGACACCGGGCTTTCCACCACGACGACGAGCTCCGGCTTGTTGGAGGAGGCGCGCACCAGCCCCCATGTGCCGTCGTCGGCGACCACGCGCACGCCGTTGACGGTAATGAGGTCGGCGATGGCGTGGCCGGCGACCGTCTCGCAGGCGGCCTGCATCGCCCTGAACCGCTCCGTCACCCGCTCCGCCACGGCGTACTTCACCTCGTCGTCGCAGTGCGGCGACATGGTCGGCGAGCCCCAGGTGCGGGGCAGGGCGCGGTAGAGATCGGCGAGCGACTTGTCCGGATTGCGGTCCAGCATTTCGCAGATCACGATCGCCGTCATCAGCCCGTCGTCATAGCCGCGGCCGATCGGCGCGTTGAAGAAGAAATGGCCGGATTTCTCGAAGCCGGCCAGCGCGCCGAGTTCGGCGACCCGCCGCTTGATGTAGCTGTGCCCGGTCTTGAAATAGTCGGTCGAGGCGCCTTGTGCCGCGAGCACCGGGTCGGACGCGAACAGCCCGGTCGATTTCACGTCGACCACGAACCGCGCGTTTGCCGTTTACGCCGAGAGGTCGCGGGCGATCATCACGCCGATCTTGTCGGCGAAGATCGCGCTGCCCTCATTGTCGATAACGCCGCAGCGGTCGCCGTCGCCGTCGAAGCCGAAGCCCGCATCCGCGCCGGTCTCGCGCACGGCTTTCGCGATCGCCTCCAGCATGGCGAGGTCTTCCGGGTTCGGGTTGTAGCGCGGAAAGGTGCTGTCGAGTTCGGTGTCAAGCGGAACCACCTCGCAGCCGATTGCTTGCAATGCCTGCGGCGCGAAGGCGGCGGCGGTGCCGTTGCCGCAGGCCGCCACCTCCTTGAGCTTCCGCTTCACCGGCCCGCGGGCGGCGAGGTCCGCCAGGTAGCGTTCCGCCATGCCGGGCACGGCGACTAAGGTCCCGCCGCCGGCCTCGCTGAAGGCGCCGGAAAGCACGATTGCCTTCAGCCGCGCCATCTCGTCCGGCCCGAACGTCACCGGCCGCTCCGCACCCATCTTGACGCCGGTCCAGCCGTTCTCGTTGTGCGAGGCGGTCACCATGGCGACCGCCGGAACATCGAGCGCGAACTGTGCGAAATAGGCCATCGGCGACAGCGCCAGCCCGATATCGTGCACGCGGCAGCCGCCGGCCATCAGCCCGTTGACGAGCGCCATCTTGATCGCCCCGGAATAGGAACGGAAATCATGGCCCGTGACGATCTCCGGCGCGACGCCCTTTTCGGCAAGCAGGGTCGCCAGCCCGAGCCCCAGCGCCTGCACGCCCACAAGGTTCAGCTCCGGCGGCTTGTCCGAACCCGGATGCCCGAACCACCAGCGCGCGTCATATTCCCGGAAGCCGGTCGGCTTCACCAGCGGCAGCGTCTCGAACGCCGCGCTGTTCGGCTGGATGTCGGTGAGGGGTTTCGGGAACATCGGCGTGCGGAGCGGGTGGCCTGGGTTTGGGTCCGGGGGACAGTATCAGGGGCGGTATCGTTGGAATAGGCTCATGGGCCAAAGATCGGTGCCAGCCCGCGCCAGGGTAGCGTGATGGGGCAGGTAGGAAAATCCGGGCGGCCAGGTTGAAAACAAGGCGCTGACCTGGAATTCGGTGACTATCGCCGCAATCGGAAAACGCTCACGCAGCCTGTGCTTGCCGGATCAGTCTCTCGGCCACGTTCTTTGCCTTCCGGGCTACGGTCGGATCGCCCGTGATGTGAGCGACAGCGGTTGCTCCCTCGTGAAGGAGGTTGATTTCCTCCGCCATTTTCCGCGGCTCCGGCAATCCATCCGCCCGCGCAAGTTCCTCCAGATAGGCAACGATCAACCGCTTGTGTATGGCAGCCTCATGGAACACCACGCTCGGCTGGTCGCCGAACTCACCGGCCGCGCTGATAAACGGGCAGCCGTGGAAGTTCTCCTGTTTGAACCACGCCTCGAGGAAATCGAACGTGGCAAGGAGTTTGTCCCCCTTGTTGTTTCCCGATGACTCGACCGTGGCACGCATTTTGTCCCTGAACTGAGCGTCCACGCGCTTCAGTACGGCGACGATCAGCTCTTCCTTGGAATTGAAATGTCGGTAAAGCGTGGTCTTTGCAATGCCGGCCTCGGCGATGACCAGGTCAATTCCCGCCGCGTGGTAGCCCAGCCTGTTGAACAGTGAGGCGGCTACATCGATCAGATGCTCGCGTTTCTCGGTACGTTTCATCTTGGCTCTCAAATACAGACAGGTCCGTTTCTTTCCTGCGCATGTTCTCCCTTTATGGAGGGAGACTGGAGGGAGTAACTGCCATAAGTAGTTGATTTTATGCAATAATGTCAACATCAAAATTCCTGTTGACAAAGATACAGATCTGTCTACTTTATCCAAATCGATACAAATCTGTATCGTTGATATCGTAAGTTGACGGTCTGACAGCGCTACGCTGCGCTGTGCGGTCCAAGGAGAGATCAGATGAGATTCAGCATGTTCGTAGCGGCTGGCGTCATGAGCACCGCGATAATTGCCGCTGTCGGTGCAGGCACCGGTTCAATGACGGTTGCCAATGCCCAGTCGGGCCCGGCGTGGGGCCCGCAATGGACGGCGGACGGTGAGTTGGTCCTGCCTGAAGGTTTCCACGAATGGGTGTTTGTCGGATCGCCGTTGACACCCAACGCGCTCAACGACGGCCAAGCGGGCTTTCCGGAATATCACAACGTCTACGTTCGACCCGAACCGCTCAAGATCTACCGCGATACCGGGGAGTGGCCGGACGGAACGATCATGTTGAAGGAATTGCAGTTGATGCTTCCGGGAACGAATGCGGACGGATCGCGAGAAGAGGCCTCCGGTCGGGGATTTTTCCCCGGGGCTCTGAACGGGATCGATATCTCGGTCAAGGACAGCACGCGGTTCAAGGACACCAATGATTGGGGCTTTTTCAATTTTGGCCACCATGCGCCCCCCTATGCCGAGACGGCGGCAGCGGCGCCCGCCGACGAATGCGCCGCCTGCCACATGGCGAACCCGGAGGGAATGGTGTTC
>DATHRP010000039.1:0-7067 GCA_035465195.1 Afifellaceae bacterium
ATCGAAATTGGAGAAATAGATGATGCCGTCGCGCACCTGCAGCGCGCCGCCGCCATATTCATGGACAAGCGTTCGCGCGCTGAACGGCGGTACAAGGACATCCTCCACGCCGTTTCCCGGCGTCTGGCGCACCACGGCGAAACGCCCCTGCTCGGCAGGCCGACTCTCCGTCCAGTAGACAATTTCCCCGTCGACGGCGACGTCAACCAGCCGCACCGAATGCGATGCGATCAGATCCGACCCGATCGGCGAATTCCAGGACCCGTAAGACGCTGTGGTGACCATCAAGGCTTACCTCGCGCTCAGGCAAGAGCCGATACCGGAAGTTGGCTGGCCAACCGCCGGTGTTCCGATTGCCGACTTCCGTCGTCTGAACATCTGTGAGTTTACAAAGCAAACTGTTCGTTGCATCTTCCCAAGTTAAGACTTTTCACCACCGATTGAATAATTCCGGCAAACTGCGGTTGAATGCAGAGTCACGGGGAGGAGTATCATGGAAACACGCGCAGCTGTAGCCGTCGGCGCCGGCAAGCCGCTGGAAATCACGACCGTCAATCTGGAAGGTCCGCGCGAAGGCGAGGTTCTGGTCGAAATCAAGGCGACAGGCATTTGCCATACGGACGAGTTCACGCTGTCGGGCGCTGATCCGGAAGGCATTTTTCCCGCCATTCTCGGCCACGAGGGCGCCGGTATCGTCGTCGATGTCGGACCGGGTGTGAAATCGCTCAAGAAGGGCGATCATGTCATCCCGCTCTACACGCCGGAATGCCGCGAGTGCGACTATTGCACCTCCGGCAAGACGAACCTGTGCCAGAAGATCCGCGTCACCCAGGGCCAGGGGTTGATGCCCGACGGCTCGAGCCGGTTTACCGCCGGCGGCGAGACCATCTTCCACTACATGGGCACCTCGACCTTTTCCAATCACACGGTCGTGCCGGAAATCGCGCTCGCCAAGGTCCGCGAGGACGCGCCATTCGACAAGATCTGCTACATCGGCTGCGGCGTGACGACGGGCATCGGCGCCGTCATCAACACGGCCAAGGTCAAGCCGGGCGACAATTGCGTCGTCTTCGGTCTGGGCGGCATCGGCCTCAACGTCATCCAGGGCTGCAAGCTGGTTGGCGCCAACATGATCGTCGGCGTCGACCTCAACAACGATCGCAAGGAATGGGGCGAGAAGTTCGGCATGACCCACTTCGTCAACCCGAAGGAAGTCGAAGGCGATCTGGTTCCCTATATCGTCGACCTGACCAACGGCGGCGCGGATCATTCTTTCGAGTGCATCGGCAACGTGAATGTCATGCGCCAAGCGCTCGAATGCTGCCACAAGGGCTGGGGTGAATCGACCATCATCGGCGTCGCCGGCGCCGGCCAAGAGATCGCCACACGTCCGTTCCAGCTGGTCACCGGCCGGGTCTGGCGCGGCACGGCCTTCGGCGGCGCAAAGGGCCGCACCGACGTTCCGAAGATCGTCGACTGGTACATGGACGGCAAGATCCAGATCGACCCGCTGATCACCCACACCATGCCGCTGGATGACATCAACAAGGGGTTCGACCTGATGCGCTCCGGCGAATCGATCCGCGGCGTCGTCCTCTACTGACGGCATTGAGCGGGCGGGTGCCCTGCCCGCCTGCTGCCTCTCCGCTGGAGTACCTAACATGGAGACGCCGAGCCAGGCACCGGAGACGACACCTGGATCCGGCACGTTAAAGGCGATTTTGCCGGTGTCAGTCCGGCCTTGGCAACTGCTGGCTGCCGTCGCACTGGTCCTGATCTTGGTCGCCGCCAGGTACGCCATGCAGCCGCGCGACTATCCCACGGCGCTGGCCAACGGAAACTACCGCGCCGCCGAACGATTGCTGCTGAAACAGGCCGAGACCGGCGAAATTGCGGCGCAGAACGCCCTTGGCAATCTCTACTATCTAGGCCTCGGCATCGACCGCGATTATGCCAAGGCGGCGCATTGGTATCTGAAGGCCGCCCTTGCCGGCTATACCGATGCCCAGATCAACATCTCGCACCTCTATCGCCTCGGCCAGGGCGTGCCGCGCGACAAGATGCGCGCGCTCGGCTGGCTGACGGTGGCGCGGAAAGGCAACAACGAGAGAGCCGAGGGCCATATCAAGTGGCAGTCGGTCCGGCTGCAGATGTCCCTCGCCCAACGGGAGTTCGTGCACAAGCACTACAGCACCGTCGAGGGCCTCGATCCCGCCAATGCGCCGCCAGAGCAATGACCCGCCCCCATGCCAACACCCATATCTTCCCGCAGATCTGGCTGCTGCTGGCCAGCCTGATGGCTTTCGGCACGTTCGTTATCGTCGACCTCGGCTACATGGAGGCTGTCATCGATGCCGACCGTAGCCGGCTGTCGGTGCTGATCGTGCTGCTGTTCCTCGGCGCCAGCGCCCATGCCGCCTGGCATATCTTCGCCGCGTCCGGCCGGATCAAGGCGACACGGGAATACCGGCGCTCCGCGTCCGCCGAGGCGGCTGAAACCGGCAGCCACGAAATCCGGGATGCTCGGAGCTTCGTGCGGGCGTTCGCCCACAGCCTGACGCTTGAACGCGCGGCCTTACCGGCGGCCGGCGGCGACAACCAGTCGAACGTGCTGGAAATCTATGCCGATCGCCTGCGCAGCGCGGTGGAAATCGGCTGGTACATCGTCGATATCCTCGTGCGCCTCGGACTGGTCGGGACGATCATCGGCTTCATTCTGATCCTCGGGACACTGTCGGACGGACCCGAGGTGACCGCCGACAATATACAGAACCTCCTGATTTCGATGAGCGGCGGCATGGGCATCGCGCTCTATACGACCCTGACCGGCCTGATCACCGCGTCGCTGCTCGGCATGCAGTACATGGTTCTCGGCCGCTGCGTGGAGAGCCTGATCGCGGAACTGCTCCACATGCAGGCCGTCGAAGCAAATCCGGAGAGCGCGACATGACCATCCGCCTGCGCGGTGGGGGAAACACGCGCGGCCCCGCCCCGTCAGACCCGTTCACCGATCTCCTGTTCAACACTCTGATCGGCTTCATGTTGCTGTTTTTCGTCGCCATCATATTCCTCAATCCGGCCAAGGAAGCGGCGACAGTGGACCTGGAGGCGGAATATCTGATCGTCGTCAGCTGGCCAGACAACAACCCCGACGATGTCGACACCTGGATCGAGGATCCGCGCGGCGCGGTGGCCTGGTTCCGCAACCGCTCGGCCGGACTTGTTCACCTCGACAGGGACGACCGCGGCATGCTCAACGACACGATCGAGATCAACGGCCAGACGATCGAGAACCCGCTCAACCAGGAAGTCGCCGCCATCCGCGGGCTGGTTCCGGGCGAATACACGGTCAACCTGCACTATTACGAAACGGTGACGAAGCAGCCGGTCGATGTGTCGGTGCGGGTGGCCCGGGTCAACCCGGTCTACAAGATCCTCTACAACGCCACCGTCAACCTGCCGAGCAAGGGAACCGAGCTCACCGCCCTGCGCTTCACCCTGCTGCGCGACGGTTCGATGACCAACATCAACAAGCTGCCGAAGCGGCTCGTGACATTCTAGGACCGGAGACGATCCCATGCTCGATTTCGGATTGTACGGCCTGATCGCCTCCTATGTCGCGCTTGGCGTGATCCTGCTCAGCCTGCACATCTATTCCAACTGGAGTCCGATCATAAAAGCCGCCGCGACCGTCCTCATGGCGCTGTTCTTCGCAGTGACCTACCGGTCCTATCCGGGGCTCCTCGGCTGGCCGTTCGCGACCGAGCGGCTGCCGTCGCGTCTCTACCTGATCGGACTGGAGATCGCCGAACCCGATCGGGTCTACCTTTGGGCCCGCGACCTGAGCCAGGGACTGGCTTATCAGCAGCCGCGCGCCTTTTCGCTCGCCTATTCCAAGACCCTGCACGAAAAGGCGGCGGAGGCCGGCCGCAAGCTGCGCAGGGGGCTGGAGGTCATCGTCGAGGTCGAGCCGGCCGGCAATGTGAACATGAAGCTCGACGCCGGAGAGACCGTCATCGGCACATCGACCGTCCGCTTCATCGACGCGCCCGAAGGACTTGTCCCCGAGAAGTAGACCATTGAACGTGCCCCGGGCGCTTCTCAGACGCTATTCCCATTCCAACTCGGCAAAGGCAGCGGCGACGTTTCGGGCATGGAATTCGTCGAACAGCAACCAGTTGCCGGCTTCGCCGCGCGCCGCCTCTTCCATGGCAGCATCCATCGTCCTGCCGGCGCGGATGAACTGCCGGACATCGCCGGCGACCGCCTTCAGATACCGCCTCTGGTCGCTCATGCCGGAGGGCCAGGGCAATGACGCCGGCCCGTGGCCAGGCACCACCCGTTCCGCCGGAACGGCCGCCAGTTCGTCCATGACATCAAGCCAGCCGGTGATGCTGCCGTCGAGCGCAGGTATATGGCGCGAAAACACCAGGTCTCCGGCAAAAAGCGTGCGGCTCTTCACGTCGAAGACCGTCAGGTCGTTGTCGGTGTGCGCAGTGGCGTGGGCCTCAAGCACCAGCCGGCGATTGCCGAGGTCGAGTTCCATGGTCCCGGAGACCTCCACCTGCGGCGGGATGATCTCGATGTTGCCGATCAGTGCGTCTCCGAGAAGGGGTGCGTTGCGCTGGAGATAGTGACCCCCGCGAGCCGCCAGCGCTGGCTTCAGCCTGCGATGGCCAACGAATATCGCGCCGGTGCCGGCAAAAGCGGCATTGCCGAAAACATGATCCGGATGCATGTGGGTGTTGACGACATAGTGGACCGGCAGGCTCGTCTTGCTCCGCACGGCGGCGAGCAGCCGCTCCCCGGCTTTGCGGCTGCCGCCGGTATCGATAACCGCGACAGCATGTGTGCCGACGATAAAACCTAGGTTAGAAACGAGGCCGACGTTATCTGAGGTCATTGTTTCATAACCGCCACGAAATACGAACACGCCATCGGTGACCTCGCTCAGAGGTAGCGTCTGGGCGCTACAGCCTTCCGCTACGGAAATGATCGTTGCGGCGGACAAAGATACCGAAAAGATTCGCGCTACACACGAAATTGGATTTGAAATAAATTTCATATACATAACATCTTTCTCACCTATTTATCCCTTCTATAAAAGTTTCCATTTAATATATTAGTGTTTAGACATATCATAATTAAATATAAATTTATTTTGCCACAAATATGACAATTTTTACATTGATAATATCATCTTCAAATCTTTAGATTAGAAAATTTTACTCCAAATTGCGCTCGAATGTGGTCAATTTTCGTTTTTATAATTTTGTTGATTGTTTCGCAACGCCGCATATAATGATTTTTGCTGCTCGACTGTTGGCAGTAACGGGGAGGGATTGGTCGCGGAAGTTGGTATCGCAGGATCCGCCGCAGGCATGCAGAATCGCCCGTCGGCGTCCCGAACCTTCCCGGCCTGAAATCTCGTTTTCCAGTTATGCGATAGCTCGGGCGCCTGCGGACGCTGTGCAACCTTGCGTTTGCCAGCCAACGGAACCGGTGCGCCTGCGCCGACAATAAAGGCCCGATGCGGGTCTCGGAGGAAAAAGACATGAAGCGACTGTTACTGGCATCAGCATTCGCGGCGGGGGCGGCTGGTCTTTCCGGCATACCCGCGCTTGCCAATGACGATCTGATGCAACAGATCTCGGACCCCAAACAGTGGGTCATCCAGACAGGCGATTATGCCAATCAGAGATATTCGGCGCTTGACCAGATCAACAAGGACAATGTCGGCGACCTGCGCGTCGCATGGAGCTTCTCCACCGGCGTGCTCCGCGGCCACGAAGGCTCGCCGCTGGTCATCGGCGACACGATGTATGTGCACACGCCGTTTCCGAACAATGTCTACGCGCTGGATCTGAACAACGACGGTGCGATCAAGTGGACCTACGAACCCAAGCAGGATCCGGACACGATTCCGGTCATGTGCTGCGACACGGTCAACCGCGGCCTCGCCTATGCCGAAGGCAAGGTCTTCCTGCACCAGGCCGACACGACCGTCGTGGCGCTCAACGCCGATACCGGCGAGGTCGTCTGGTCGGTCAAGAACGGCGATCCGGCCAAGGGTGAGACCAACACGGCGACTGTTCTGCCGGTAAAGGACAAGGTCCTCGTCGGCATTTCCGGCGGTGAATTCGGTGTCCGCGGTCACGTGACCGCATACAACATCAGTGACGGATCCATGGCATGGCGCGCCTATTCCATGGGCCCGGACTCCGATACGCTGATGGACCCGCAGAACACCACGCATCTCGGCGAACCGGTCGGTGTCGATTCCGGCACGGCCACCTGGGAAGGTGATCAGTGGAAGATCGGCGGCGGAACGACCTGGGGCTGGTATTCCTACGACCCGGAACTCAACCTAGTCTATTACGGCACCGGCAACCCGTCGACCTGGAACCCGACGCAGCGTCCGGGCGACAACAAATGGTCGATGACCATCTTCGCACGCGACGTCGACACCGGCATGGCGAAATGGGTCTACCAGATGACGCCCCACGACGAGTGGGATTATGACGGCATCAACGAGATGATCCTGTCCGACCAGGAGATCAACGGCGAACAGCGCAAGATCCTGGTGCACTTCGACCGCAACGGCTTCGGCTACACGCTCGATCGCGAGTCCGGCGAACTCCTCGTCGCCGAGAAATACGATCCGGTCGTGAACTGGGCCACCCATGTTGACATGAAGACCGGCCGTCCGCAGGTCGTGGCGCAATATTCGACCGAGCAGAACGGCGAGGACGTCAACTCGACCGGCATCTGTCCGGCCGCGCTCGGCACCAAGGACCAGCAGCCGGCGGCGTTCTCGCCGCGCACCGGGCTGCACTACGTGCCGACCAACCATGTCTGCATGGACTACGAGCCGTTCCGCGTCAGCTACACCGCGGGCCAGCCCTATGTCGGCGCGACGCTCTCGATGTATCCGGCGCCGGACAGCCATGGCGGCATGGGCAACTTCATCGCCTGGGATGCCGGCAAGGGCGAGATCGTCTGGTCGCTCCCCGAGCAGTTCTCGGTGTGGTCGGGCGCGCTCTCGACCGCGGGCGACGTGGTCGTCT
>DATHRP010000040.1:0-5634 GCA_035465195.1 Afifellaceae bacterium
AGATGAAGGCGGCGCCGGCACGGCCTGCAAGCAGCGCCTGGTTGGCATTGAAGCAGAGCGTGACATTGACCTTGCGGCCTTCGTCGGCGAGCGTCCGGCAGGCAATCAGCCCGTCCCAGGTAAGCGGCACCTTGACGGCGACATTGTCGGCGATCGCCGCCAGCTTGCGTCCCTCGGCGATCATCGCCTCGGCTTCGGTGGCGGTCACCTCGGCGGAGACGGGTCCATCGACGACATCGCAGATCTCGGCGATCACCTCCTGCATGGGCCGACCGGCCTTCATGATCAGCGACGGATTGGTGGTGACGCCATCGAGCAGCCCGGTTCGCGCCAGATCGCGGATTTCTGCGATATCGGCAGTATCGACAAAGAATTTCATGGTTGATCCTTGGCTTGGCCGCATTGCGAGCCGTGTCGGTTTGCGTTCTATCTAACGCAATGAATCGCCGCCGTCAGCCATTGCCTGCCGTTTGCGCAGGATTTTCCGACCGGCCGCGTCCGGAATGCGGGCGGGTGCGGTGACCGGCAAACCGATCATGGTGTCGGTGTTGGTGCCGGTGGCGGTCGAGAAACCCTATTCCTACGCCAGCGACCGCCCGCTCGCGCCCGGCACCATCGTCGTCGTGCCGCTTGGCCCGCGCGAGGTTATCGGCTGCGTCTGGCCGGACGAGCCGGATCGCGTACCGTCCGCCAAGGTCCGCGAGATCATCGGCATCTGCGATACGAGGCCGCTCACGCCCGAACTTGTGAAATTCGTCGACTGGGTGGCCGACTATACCTTCGCGCCGCGCGGCATGGTGTTGCGCATGGTACTGCGGTCGCCGGCGGCGCTGGAGCCGGAAGCACCGCTGACCGGCGTCCGGCTGACCGGCATGGAACCTGAACGGATGACGGCGGCGAGGCGGAAAGTCATGGATGCGGCGGAGGGTGGGCTTGCCTGGTCGAAATCCGGACTTGCCGCCGCCGCCGGTGTTTCTGGCGGGGTCGTGAACGGCCTGATCGAACAGGGCGTGCTGGAGACGGTCGACATTCCGCAGAAACCGGTGGTCGGCCAGCCCGATCCGGATCGTCCGCCGCTGGAGTTGACGGACGCGCAACGTGAGACCGCCGGCGCGCTGGCGGCCCATGTGCGGGCCGGCGACGCCCGGCCGGTGTTGCTCGACGGCGTCACCGGCTCGGGCAAGACGGAGGTCTATTTCGAGGCTGTCGCCGAAACCCTGCGGCTCGGCCGGCAGGCGCTCGTTCTGGTGCCGGAGATCGCGCTCACCGGCGCGTTCCTGGAGCGGTTCGCGAGGCGCTTCGGCGCGCTGCCGGGCGAATGGCATTCGGAAGTGGGCATCAAGAAGCGCGCCCGCATCTGGCGGGGCGTTGCGCAGGGCGACGTGCCGGTCGTCGTCGGCGCCCGCTCCGCGCTGTTCCTGCCGTTTGCCGATCTCGGGCTGATCGTCGTCGACGAAGAGCATGACGGCGCCTACAAGCAGGAAGACGGCGTCCATTACCACGCCCGCGACATGGCGGTGGTGCGCGGTCACCTGGCCGGGTTCCCGGTGATCCTGAGCTCGGCCACACCGACGGTGGAGAGCTGGGTCAACGCCGAGCACGGCCGCTACCGCCATCTCGTCCTCCCCGCCCGCTTCAGCGGCGCGGAGCCTCCGATCCTCAGTTCCATCGACATGCGCGAACATCCGCCGGAGCGCGGCCACTGGCTGTCGCCGGTGCTCGGCCAGATGGTTCGCGAGACACTGGAGGCCGGTGAGCAGACGCTGCTGTTCCTCAACCGGCGCGGCTATGCGCCGCTGACTTTGTGCCGCACCTGCGGCCACCGGCTGGCCTGCCCCAATTGTTCGACCTGGCTGGTGGAGCACCGGTTCCGCGGCGTGCTGGCCTGCCATCATTGCGGCCACGAGGTCCGGCGTCCGGATGCCTGTCCGGACTGCGGCCATGAGGACACGCTGGTCGCGTGCGGCCCCGGCGTCGAACGGCTTCAGGAGGAGATCGGCTCAGACTATCCGGAAGCTCGCACGCTGGTCCTGTCGAGCGACATGCCGGGCGGCATACAGCGGCTTCGGGCCGAGATCGCCGCGATCGCCGAAGGCCAGGTGGATATCATCATCGGCACCCAACTGGTCGCGAAGGGGCATAATTTCCCGGGACTGACGCTGGTCGGCGTAGTCGATGCCGATCTCGGCCTCGCCCAGGGCGATCCGCGCGCGGCGGAGCGCACCTATCAACTGCTGACCCAGGTGACCGGCCGGGCCGGACGGCGCGGCCAGCCGAGCCGCGGCGTGCTGCAGACCTATGCGCCGGACCACCCGGTAATCGAGGCGCTGGTTTCCGGCGACCGCGACCGCTTCTATGCCCAGGAATGCGCCGTGCGGCAGCGCGGCGCCCTGCCGCCGTTCGGGCGTCTGGCGGCGGTCATCGTCAGTGCGGCCGACCGGACGAGCGCGGAAGACCATGCCCGCGCCATGGCGCGGAAGGCCCCGGCACACGAGCAGGTGCGACTGCTTGGCCCGGCGGAGGCGCCATTGGCGCTCGTGCGCGGCCGGTACAGGTTTCGGCTGCTCGCCCAGGCGCCGACTTCCAGGATCATGCACGACTGGCTGCGGCAGTGGCTGGATGCCGCCCCGCGAACCCGCGGCAGTGTCAGGGTCGCTGTAGACGTCGATCCGCAGTCGTTTCTCTAGTCTGTGGCCTTAGTCGTCGAGGCCGTGAACCGGGGAACTGTTTGGTCACATTAACCCCGGGGAAAGCACTTTGCTTCAGGATGACCGCCGGTATTGCGTCATCCGGGAGAGAGTTCATGTCCGGGGTTTCGACGGCCGCCAAGTCGGCCGACAACGAAGAGCTGAAGGATAGCGCGGCAGCCGATGGCGCCGGGCAGGCGTCGGGCGAGACGGGAGCCGAAGGCGCCGTCACCGTTGAACGCAACGATGCGCTGCCGCCGTTCGCGGAACTTCTGCAGCAGGTGACCGCGGAGACCGGCAAGGGCTATGGCGCGCTGATGCGCGACATGTTCCGTTATTGCCTGGGCGGCAACAAGCTGACGACCGAAGAATATTTCAACCTCCGCCTATACGAAGACCATTTCTCGAAGGAGCAGAAGCTTGCTTTCGCGGGGCTAGCCAAGTCGCGCAATATCTGGACCCGGGTTTACAGGAACTCGCGCACGGTCGGCACGATCATCGACAAGCTGGCCGGCGAGTCCCTGTTCCGCGGCGCCGGCTTTCCCGTGGTCCGCACGCTCGGTGCCTGCAACCTGAGGCGCGAACTTCCGGGGATCGCCGTCATCGACAGCAAGACGGCACTGGAGGCCTTCCTCACCATGCATGCCGGGCAGAAGCTGTTCGGCAAGCCTACCGGGCTCAGCCAGAGCCTGGGCGCGATGGCGATCGACCGCTTCGAAGCTGCGAACGGTACGGTGCATCTTGCCGGCGGCAAGACCATGAGCGTCGGCGAAGTCTGGGACCTTGTCGAGACCAGTTTCAAGGACGGATACCTGTTCCAGGAGCGCCTGACCGCGCATCCGGATATTGCAAAGGTATGCGGCGACAAGATCGCCACGGTGCGCCTTCTGACCATCGAGCAGGAAGGCGAGCCGGAAATCCTGGCAACGGCTTGGAAAATTCCGGCCGGCGGCAACGTTGCGGACAATTTCTGGCGTCCGGGCAACATGCTCGCGTCCGTAGACATGGGAACTGGAACCGTGGTCGAGGCCATCCAGGGCCTCGGGATCAAGCGGAAGACGGTATTCGCCCATCCCGACAGCAACGAGGCGATCGCCGGGCTGAAGCTGCCGGACTGGGAGCAGGCCAAGTCGCTGGTGCTTTCCGCTTCGCGGCTCTTGCACGACACCTGGATGATCGGCTGGGACGTGGCGTTCACGCCTGACGGGCCGGTGATCGTCGAGGCCAACGAGACGCCGGATCTCCTGCTTATGCAATATGTGCCGGGCGAGGGAATCCTGACGCCGCGCTTCAAGGCTTTCCTCGACTGGGTGGACACGGCGAATGCCGAGATCGGCAAGGCGGCCAGCCGCAAGGCCAATGCCAACAACCGCAACGAAGCAAGCAGACTGCTCGGCGGCGCGACGAAGTTCTGAGCGGCTACAGCATACTGTTCTCAAGGACCATCGGCTGCGTTTGCAGCCGGCGGTCCTTTGCAATCGTGCGTTTTGCGGCGATTCAGTCGAGAGACTGAAATCCGGCCTGATCGCGGGTCCTGTGACAGCGACTTCCGCGTGGTCGCGCCTGCGACAAATCTGCCTGTCAGGATCGCTCCGGCGCGTGTTGCACACCCCATGACCCTGTGCTAGACGACGCGCGGCTTGGTGGTCTCAATCGCCGGGCTGCGAGCATTTGTCCGGGGCAAATGGTCGGGGCACAGTTCACAGACAATGTCCGGCGTCGATCCGGGCCAGAAGGGAAGAGACCCGCGCGTGTCGGATCATTCATCCTCCGTATCCGGTGTTGCCGAACGTTATGCATCCGCGCTGTTCGAACTGGCGCAGGAAACGTCAACACTTGAAGACGTCGAGACGGATCTGAAGACGTTTCGCGAGATGCTGAAGGACAGCGCAGACCTGAAGCGTGTGGTCATCAGCCCGGTCTTTTCCGCCGAAGAGCAGGAAAAGGCTATCGGCGCCGTTTCGGACAAGGCGGAAATCAAGAGCCTGGTCGGCAATTTCGTGCGCCTGCTTGCACACAACAGACGGCTTTTCGTGCTGCCTGATGCCATTACGGGCTTCATGGACATGCTTGCGGAGCACCGCGGCGAGGTGACAGCGGAGGTGATTTCGGCGAGGAAGCTGTCGGCCGAACATCTCGAAGACCTGAAGAAGGCGCTGAAGGCATCGCTCGGCAAGGATCCGGCCATTGAGGCGACGGTGGATCCGGCCATTCTCGGCGGGCTTATCGTCAAGGTCGGCTCGCGGATGATCGATTCGTCGGTCAGGACAAAACTCAATTCGATAACTTCACGACTTAAAGAGGCCAGCTGATGGAAATTCGGGCGGCAGAGATCTCCTCGATTCTCAAGGAGCAGATCAAGAACTTCGGGGCCGAGGCGGAAGTCTCGGAGGTGGGCCAGGTCCTTTCCGTCGGTGACGGCATCGCCCGCGTCTACGGTCTCGACAATGTCCAGGCCGGTGAGATGGTCGAATTCAATGGCGGCATCCGCGGCATGGCGCTGAACCTGGAAGTCGACAATGTCGGCGTCGTGATCTTCGGTTCCGACCGCGACATCAAGGAAGGCGACACCGTCAAGCGGACCGGCGCCATCGTGGAAGTGCCGACCGGTCCGGGTCTGCTCGGCCGCGTCGTCGACGCCCTTGGCAACCCGATCGACGGCAAGGGCCCGATCGAAGCGGCGGAAATGCGCCGCGTCGACGTCAAGGCGCCCGGCATCATTCCCCGCAAGTCGGTGCACGAGCCGATGTCGACCGGCCTGAAGGCCATCGACGCCCTGATCCCGATCGGCCGCGGCCAGCGCGAGCTGATCATCGGCGACCGCCAGACCGGCAAGACGGCGATCATCCTCGACACCTTCCTGAACCAGAAGCCTGCCTTCGACGCCGACCGGGAAGACCGCAAGCTCTATTGCATCTATGTCGCCATCGGCCAGAAGCGTTCGACG
>DATHRP010000041.1:0-2380 GCA_035465195.1 Afifellaceae bacterium
AAGGGTCTCGACGACAAGGTGCTGATCCCCGGAGTCATCGATTCGAGCAGCAATTTCGTCGAACACCCGCGCCTGGTCGCCCAGCGCATCTGCAACTACGCCAACGTCGTCGGCCGCGAGCGCGTGATCGCCGGCTCGGACTGCGGCTTCGGCACCTATGCCGGGCGGCGCGGCGTCTATCCCCCGGTGGTGCTCGCCAAGTTCCAGGCAATGGCCGAGGGCGCCCGCATCGCTACCGAGCGGCTGTGGTGAGTGGAGCAAGTCGTAGCAACCATTAAGTCGTAGCCGGCTTTTCGGTCCACGGGGTTCCTCGCTGGACGACGGTGTTTGCGTAGATGATCAGCTTCCTGGCGCAGGCGACGAGAGCGAGGTCGTGAGGTTTTCCGGCGGCGGCGAGACGGCGATAGAGTAGGACGAGAGCTTTGTTCCATCGGAAGGCGGCCGGTAAGGCGGCGGCGAAGAGCGAACGTCGCAGTCGCCTGCGTCCGCCGGCGATGCGCCGCTGGCCTTTGTGGGTTCCGCTGTCGGCATCGAAGGGGGCGAGGCCGGCGAGGGCCGCGGCTTCTTCGCGAGAGACGCGTCCGAGTTCGGGCATGCGGATGATGATGGCCAGGGCGGTGCGCTCGCCGATGCCCGGCACGCTGAGGACCAGGTCGAGGCGCCGGTCGAGATCCTCGCTGGCGCGCAACGTCTTGGCGATGCGCCCCAGCTCGGCGGCGCGGCGGGCCTTCAACCGCTTGACGTCGGCGGTGACGATCCGTCTGAGGCGCGGGTCATGGACATGCTCGAGGCGGACCTTGAGGCGGGCGATGTCTTCCTCGATCTGCTCGATGAAGGTCAGGTTTGAGGCCAGCTCCGCCAGCCGTTCATCCGGTGCGGCTTTTGGTTCAACCGCCGCGGCGCAGGCGGCGATCAACGCGGCATCGATGGCGTCGTTTTTGGCACGACGCAGATGCAAGCAGGCATAAGCCCTGACCTGGAT
Organism: Afifellaceae bacterium; assembly: GCA_035465195.1. Classification (GTDB taxonomy): domain Bacteria; phylum Pseudomonadota; class Alphaproteobacteria; order Rhizobiales; family Afifellaceae; genus CAMYKZ01. The sequence continues at coordinate 983 of DATHRP010000041.1, forward strand.
AGGCTGCAGGACGATCACGACGAGCTCTCGACTGCGCAAATGTTTGACCACGCCGTGCTCATAGCCGCCGGTCGCTTCGATTCCGATGCGTGTGACGCCTTGTTTGGCGAAGTCTGCGGCCAGACGTCGCCAGCCGGCCGGCGTGTTCTCGACCTGCCAGTGTTCCGTTCGACCGCAAATGGCGATATCGAGCTTGGCTTTCGATGTATCGATCCCGGCCGTTGTGCTAATCTTTGTCATCTTCGTCGACCCTGCCTTGTGAAGCGAACCTTTGTGTTCCGGCAACCATCCGGGTCCGATGAAGGCGCTGGCGACGATCACGCTACAGGGCAGCCAAGGGCGGCTCAGGGTGGGTCGATCCGATCGCCAGCCGCTCTGCCGCGGATGGCCATCCGCGGCAGAGCGTTCCTCTCGGAACCCCGAAACACTAGCCGGATTCGCTATTACAAGGGGGGGCGAGAGGTCCGGCAGCGCGTGCGTCTTGAGCACTTGGCGCAGCGTGACGATCTCGTCGTGGATCGTGCGCCCCTCCTCGATCAGCTCTTCCGCCGCTTCGATATCCGAGGGCTCCGGCCGCGGCTGGTCCTCGCTTCGGGTGAAGGCCGTAGAGATCGATGCGCACGCCGGATGGAAGGCGCAGGCCGGTCTTGATCGAAGGCACGTAATCCTCGACCAGAAAGCGCACCTCCGGCGCGATCAGCTCAAACCGGGAGAAAAGGTGAATTCGTCCGCACGTTCCGCTTCACGTTGCCCGCTGGATGAACACCTCGTGCATTGCGGCGCGGAGATCGTCCAAGCTGAACGGTTTCTTCAGTCGCGGCGCATCCCTGAGCGCGGACACATCGCCGTGGCGGCTGGCGTAGCCGGTGACCAGCAGGAACGGAACCGCGCGGCGCAGAAGCTCCTCGGCGGCCGGCAGAACCGTCTGCCCGTGCAGGTTGAGATCGAGAAGCGCGCCATCGATTGGGTTCTCCCGTATAGCCGCTACGGCTGCCTCGACCGTCGAAACCGGCCCGACGATCTCGCACTGGAGATCGTGCAGCGCTTCCTCGATATCCATCACGAGATAGGTCTCGTCCTCGGCGACGAGAATGCGCAGGCCGGTCAGGCTCTCACGTCGCTGTTCGATCTCTCATTCCGTGTCCGAACGCGGGGGGGGCATCTCGCCAGGGAAAGCTCACCTCGCAGCGGAACCCGTCCTCGCGGAATTCCACCGTCGTGTCGCCGCCAAGCTCATGGGATGCACTGCGCTCGATCAGGCTGGTGCCGAACCCCTTGTGGGATGGCGGCTTCACGGGCGGGCCGCCGGTCTCGACCCATTTCAAACGAACCTGCTTGCCGTTTTCACCATTGTCCAGCCGCCACGATACCTGAAGGCGGCCGTCGTGGTTGGACAGC
>DATHRP010000042.1:0-7679 GCA_035465195.1 Afifellaceae bacterium
CGACGCCAGCGCCTGCTCCATGTCCTTGGACGCGGGCGCCGAACAGCCGCCGGACGCCTTCACGAAGGTCTTGACCATGTAGAGCCTGCCCTCGGGCGTGCGTGCGACCGCCCGCACCCAGGAATAGGAATTGACGCGGAAACGGGACAGGAACGCATGCTCGGCCGCCGCCGGGCCGAATGTAAACGTTGCCGCCAGCGGCGCCGGGTTCTCGTCGATGACGATGGCGACGCTGTCGAATTTCACGCCCGGCCGGGCTGCGAACCTGAATGGAACGATCGCCGCGTCGTGAGCGCGATAGGGCGTTTCCAGCGTCATCATCTGGGACCCGTCCTCGATCGCGGCATCGCCGAAGAGGTCGAAGCGGATGTTATTCCAGGTCACCTCGCTGCGGCTGTCCTCTGCCTGTGTCTGACCGGCGCCAAGCAGGGCCAGAACCAGAAGGGCGAAGAATGCCGGGAGACGCGCAGGCACTGATCGGCGATGAACGGGGGCCGGCTCGATCGGCATGGGATCGTTTCCTTCTTCTGTTGTCGGCACGCTCGATTCTAGCACGCGCGAGAGCGTCGGGAAATTCAACGCAGCGTTACCGGCTATCCGGGCGCCATTCGGCCGTCTTCAGCCGGTTGCGGAACATCCAGCGTATGCCGTGGAGCCAGGATTCATCCGTGTTGCCGCGAATGCTGCTGGCAAATTTCCCGACGATCCGGCCTGAGCGGGCATCACGCACATGGATATGGATCTCCAGGATGAGATTCGAGACCTTGTAGACGAGGCCGGTAAGGGCGTAATCGGCGCCGAGGCCGGCCGCGATATCGCCGTCGCAGCCGTTGCAATAGATCAGCGGGCCTTTCGCCGCCACGATCGGCCTGGCCGGCGCGGTGTCGACGAGGGCGAAACGGTCGCTTTCGCCCATCAGCTTCCTCAGTTCGTCGGAGACCAGCCTGAGCCTCGCCGTCTGGTCGGGCCGCTCACCGTCGATCGCACCCTCGTGGCTGGCGTCCTGGAGCTCGAAATCGAAGACGGCGACGCGAAGCGGTTCCTTTGCCCCCTGCGCCGCCGCCGGTTCGGCAAGCGTGAGAACATATCCGCAAAGCAGCAGGATCACCGCGCCAATGGTATGCACCTTCGATCGGTCGGGGCGGCCACTCGGCTGACAATATTTCATCGGGATTTCGTCTTTCTGTTGTGGTTAATCCCGGTCCGGCAAGCCATTGCGGGGTCAGCTATCGCATTGATTGCAAAGAACAAGCTTGCATCGTAAGCTTGTAAATTAAAAGCTTCCAATTGCGGCAGGCAATGCGCCGGCAGCAATTCCAGCAGGTGGCCCCCATCCGGTGGCCGCCAGCCAAGAACGACAAGACGTTTGAGGGAGTGTTGATGAGTATCGGCGGGCAGGGGATGCGGCCCTGTGCAGGCATTCCGCGGCTGTCTTTCTGCATTGTCTGCTGGGTCTGCTGGCCGGTTTTCTGCCTTGCGGCGCTGCCGGCTGTCGCGCAGGACGACATGGCCGAGATCCGAATCGGCTACATCAGGCAGCTCGCCGACAGGCCGCCGAACCTGTCCAACCTCATAGTCCCGCCGGATGACGAGGGATTTGCCGGAGCAAGGCTGTCGGTAAAGGACAACAATACCACCGGCCGGTTCCTGAAGCAGTCGTTTGTGCTGGAGGAGCGCGATGTGCCGACCAGCGGCGATGCCCTGCCGGACTTCCGGGCCATGCTGGACAGCGGTATCAGCTTTTTCGTCCTCGACGTATCCGCGGATGTCCTGCTCGCCATGGCGGATGCGGCGGGGGACAGGCCGGCGGTGCTGCTCAATATCAATGCGACCGACGACCGGCTGCGCGGGGAGGATTGCAGGCGGAACGTCATGCATATCGTGCCGAGCCGCGGCATGTACACCGATGCGCTGGCGCAGTTCCTGGTCTGGAAGAAGTGGCGCGACTGGCTGCTCGTCATCGGGCCGGACGAGCGGGACGGCCTCTATGCCGAAGCGGTGCGCAGGTCGGCGCGGAAGTTCGGCGCCAGGATCGTCGAGGAGCGGGTGTGGAATTTCGGACCGGACGCCCGCCGCACCGCGCAGGCCGAGGTGCCGGCCTTCACCCAGGGAGTGGACTACGACATGCTGATCGTCGCCGACGAAGTGGGCGTGTTCGGCGAATACCTGATGTACCGTACCTGGGATCCGCGGCCGGTGGCCGGGACGCAGGGCCTGTCGCCTTCGACCTGGCACCTGACGCACGAACAATGGGGCTCGGCGCAGCTTCAGAGCCGCTTCGTGAAGACGAACGGCCGGCGCATGACGGCGCTCGACTACCAGGCGTGGGCGGCGATCCGGGCGGTCGGCGAGGCGGCGACGCGAACGCGATCGGCCGAGCCCGGCGAGATGGAAGCCTATCTCAAGAGCCCGCAGTTCGAGCTTGCCGGATTCAAGGGCCTGCCGCTGACGTTCCGGAGCTGGAACTGGCAATTGCGTCAGCCGATCCTGCTGGTCCAGCCGTCGGCACTTGTGTCGGTTTCGCCGCAGGACGGGTTTCTGCACCAGCGTTCGGTGCTGGACACGATGGGCCTGGACGAGGGCGAGGCAGGCTGTGCGTTCCAGTGAGGGCCGGGATCAGATGGTTGGAGTTCAGGGGAGAACAATGAGGACAGCAACAGTCGCCGCCATCCTGTTGGCTGGTGTCCTGGCGGGATCCGGTCCGGCACAGGCCTACAAGGTCTTCGTCTCCAACGAGAAGGACAATACCGTCACGATCATCGACAGCGAGACCCTGGAGGCGGAAAAGACCTTCAATGTCGGCCAGCGCCCACGGGGGATCGCGATCACCCATGACGGCGAATGGCTGCTGGTGTGCGCAAGCGACGACGACACCGTGCAGGTGTTCGACGTCAAGACCCGGCAGCTGATCAAGACGCTGCCATCCGGGCCGGATCCGGAGCAGTTCGTCCTGCACCCTTCCGGCAACCCGCTCTATATCGCCAACGAGGACGACAATCTCGTGACCGTCGTCGATATCGAGGCCAACAAGGTGCTTGCCGAGGTGCCGGTCGGCGTCGAGCCGGAAGGCATGGGTATCAGCCCGGACGGCAAGGTTCTGGTCAATACGTCGGAAACGACGAACATGGCGCATTTCATCGATACCGGGAGCTACGAGCTGATCGACAATGTGCTTGTCGATTCCCGGCCGCGCTTCGCAGAGTTCACGGCGGACGGCTCGCAGCTGTGGGTATCGTCGGAAATCGGCGGGACGGTCGTTGTCATCGACCCCGCGACACGCGAGATCATCAAGAAATTCACATTCGAGGTGCCGGGCGTCACCAAGGAGGCGCTGCAGCCGGTCGGCATCCGGGTGACCCGCGACGGCAGCACCGCGTTCGTTGCGCTGGGCCCTGCGAACCGCGTCGTCGCCATCGACGCCAAGGCATTGGAGATCAAGAAATATCTGCTTGTCGGCCAGCGCGTCTGGCAGCTCGCCTTCACGCCGGACGAGAATTACCTGTTTTCGACGAACGGCGTGTCCAACGACGTGTCGGTGATCGACGTTGCCGATCTGAAGGTGATCAAGTCGATCCGCACCGGCCGGTTCCCGTGGGGCGTCGTGGTGGCGCCGGAATAGCCGGCCAACGGCAGGATGCGGGCAATAGGAGACATGACGGTCCGACTGACGGGCCGGACGAGGGGAGTTTCGATGAAGGTAACGACGATGATAGCCGCCGCGCTTGCTTTTTCGGCAGCCCTTGCCGCGTCGGCGCACGCGCAGGGTTTCGCAGGGCTGCTTACGGGACGGCAGGTGCTCGAACCGATCACCCTCTCTTCCGGCAAGCCGCTCGCCGCGGCACCCTACGAGCTGGAATCCGGCAAATATTACAGCATCGACATCGTGTCCGACGGGTCGGCGGAACTGGCCATCGCCGGGCCGGACTTCTTCCGCAATGTCTGGGTCAACGAAGTGGTCATCAACGATATCGAGGTCCGCCCGCTTGGCGTGGAGAGCCTGGAGTTCGACGACGAGGGCACGGCGACAATCTCGTTCGTCACGATCCGGCCCGGCCGTTTCGAGCTGCGTATTCCCGGCACGACGGCCGATTCCCAGCGGGCCCTTTTCATTGTCAAATGACATGTCATGATCGTCGGCCAGACCGGGCAAGAACGGTGCACTCATGAACGACCGGTCCATTGATGCGCTTACGGTCGAAGGCGTGAGCCACTCCTTCGGCAAGCGGAAGGCGCTTGACGATGTCAGCCTGCGGGTCGGGCAGGGCAGTTTCTGCGCGCTGATGGGCCAGAACGGCGCTGGTAAGACTACGCTGTTTTCGCTGGTCACGCGGCTCTACGACAATTCGACCGGCTCGATCCGCGTGCTCGGCTTCGATGTCCGGCGGCAGTCCGGGCAGGCGTTGCGCAAGCTCGGCGTCGTGTTCCAGAGCCGGACGGTCGATGCCGATCTCAGCGTCATGCAGAACCTGATATATCACGCCTCGCTGCAGGGCATGTCGAAGACGCAGGCGATCGAACGCGGCACCGGCGAACTTGAGCGGATCGGCCTGGCAGAGCGGGCGCACGACAAGGTGCGTGCGTTATCGGGCGGGCAGGTGCGCCGGCTCGAGATCGCCCGGGCGCTCATGCATTCGCCGCGCCTGCTGCTGCTCGATGAGCCGACCGTCGGCCTCGACATCGGCTCGCGGCAGGCGATCCTGAGCCATGTGCGGCAACTGGTCGAGGAGGACGGGCTGGGCGTGCTGTGGGCGACGCACCTGGTCGACGAGATCGAGGCCACAGACCGCGCCTATATCCTGCATGAGGGCCGGGTGCTGGCCGAGGGCGACGTCGCCAAGATCATTGAAACGGCCGGCGCAGACAGTATGAAGGCGGCCTATTCGGCGATCATCGGCGCGCAAACGCCAGACGAGGAGGCCGCCGCGTGACCGCCGTGGAACAGGAGAGGGCGGTTGGCGCCACAGTCTCGGACCGGCTTCCGATCATCGGCTACTGGCGATGCCTGAGCGGCATCGTCTGGCGCGAGGCGCTGCGCTTCCTGCACCAGCGCGGCCGCTTCATCGCCGCGCTCGTGCGGCCGCTGGTCTGGCTGTTCATCTTCGCGGCCGGCTTCCGCTCAGTGCTCGGTGTATCGATCATCGAGCCGTACGAGACCTATGTCCTCTACGAGGTCTACATCACGCCGGGCCTGATCGGCATGATCCAGCTCTTCAACGGCATGCAATCGTCGCTCGCCATGGTCTACGACCGTGAGATGGGGACGATGCGCTCGCTGCTGGTCAGCCCGTTTCCGCGCTGGTTCCTGTTGAGTTCGAAACTGGTCGCCGGCGTTTCGGTCTCGATCGTGCAGGTCTACGTGTTCCTGGCGATCGCCTGGTTCTGGGAAATCGAGCCGCCGCCGCTCGGATACCTGACGGTGTTTCCGGCCTTGGTGCTGTCAGGGCTCATGCTCGGTTCGCTTGGGCTGCTGTTGTCTTCGGTGATCCGCCAACTCGAGAATTTCGCCGGCGTGATGAATTTCGTGATCTTTCCGATGTTCTTCCTGTCGTCGGCGCTCTATCCGCTGTGGCGAATGCGCGAAGCAAGCCCGCTGCTCTACGAGATCTGCACGTTCAACCCGTTCACCTACGCGGTGGAAGTGATCCGGTTCGCGCTCTATCTGCAGATGAACTGGCCGGCGTTCCTGGTGACCGTCGCCTGCACCGCGACGTTCATGGCGCTGGCTATCTTTGCCTACAACCCCTCCAAGGGGATGATTGCCCGCCGTGGCGGGCCGGGAGGAGGAGCCTGAACCGATGGGCCGTTCTATTGCCGCAGCGTGGATATTGATCGCAGGCGCGACGGCGTTTGCGCCGGCCGTGGCCCGAGCGACCGGGCCGGACGCCGACTGGCCGTGCGTGCAGCGCAAGGTGCCGACGCTCAGCGCCGGGATGATGTGGGGCGGCCCGCCGGTTACCGACGACCTGCCGGACTGGCGCAAGGACAAGGCGGTTTCCGAACTGGTCGACCGGCTGGCGATACGGCGGACATCGCTGGAAGAGGCCACAGGCCTGGTCGATAGTTTCGCCGAGGGGCTTGAAGCGGAAGAGAAGGCGGAAAAACTGACCATGGTGTTCGCCGGTCTGCTGGAACGGTCCAACCTCGAGCGCAGCGACATCCTGGACGGCATCGAGCGCTATACCCGCAAGCAGCGGCAGCTCGCGGAAAAGGTGCTGACGACCCGCCACGAGCTCGACGCGATCCTGGCCATTGAAAAGCCGACGGAGGCGGAGGACGAGAAGCGCCGTGCGCTGGAAGAGGCGCTCAACTGGCAGACGCGGATCCACGAGGATCGCGAAAAGTCACTGACCTATATCTGCGAGATTCCGGTCCTGCTCGAACAGAGGCTGTTCCAGTTGGCCAGGGAATTGTCCAACCGGATTGAATAGCCGGTTCCCGTTCAGCTTCCGGTGCCGACGGGGAAGTCATGGCGGAATTCGGTGCCGTCGGTGTCCTTTGCATACACGCTCAGCGTCTCGGCGCCGTTCAGCGGGTAATCGAATTCGATCTCCGGATTTTCGCTGAGCGCGATGCCGCTTTCGACGGTGAGCACCGGTTCGTCGCCCTCCCTGACCTCGATGGTGTTGATATAGCGCGCCGGAATGTGCTGCAGCGTGATCTGGTCCATCTGCAGCCCGGTGAGGTTCGGGTGCATGATCTTCAACCTGGCGGTGCGGGTGGCGCTCGACATGTTGCCGGACGGCGCTTTCCCGTGGACCAGCTCCATGTCGCCGAGCCGAGCCAGCGCGTCTTCCGGATTGTTAACCGGCGGCGAGGCGCAGGCGCCGAGGCCGGACGTCTTGACGTAGCTTTCGCTCATATAGAGCCGACCGTCGCTGGCCTCGACGATGGTGCGGATCGGCGAGGGGCCGTCGAAGCGCATGCGGGTGGCGATCGAGACCGACCGGCGCGGCGCGTCGAAGCGGAAGACCGCGGAAACCGGCATCGGGTTCTCGTCGATGACGACCGTGACCGTCCTGACAGTGCGACCGTCGACGAAGCTGGCGCTGACGGCAACGGGGACTTCCCGGTCGTCCTCGCTGCGATAGGGCGTCGTCATGGCGAGCATCCCCGGGGTGGCGGGCAGGATCGCCCGGTCGCCGAAGATCGCCGGCTTGATGTCGGCCCATGCGGCTTCGCCGGCAAGCGCGCCATTGGCGGTCATCGAAAACAGCAGCATGGCCGCTGCAAGAACGGTTCTGCGGAACATTTCAGGCTTGGTCATTCCTGTCGTCCTTCTGACTGCGCGGCCATCGGCGCGGCGATACCCGTGTCGGTTGAAAATACCAGACCGGTGGAACCGGGCCAACGGCATTCCGCGTCACGGTGGTGTGAATTGTTCCGGCGAGCGGGCTTCCACGGGCAGGCCCTCGAACGCCCAACCGTCGGTGCCGTCGGGATACCAGATGACTGTCTCGTAGCCGTATTCCAGCGCCCGTTTGGCAGCATTCCACGACATCCAGCAATCCATCAGGCAATAGACGAGGACCGGCCTTGCCCTGTCGCCCGCCGTCAGCCGGTCCAGATGATCGCGGAACCAGCTGTCCATCGCCGGGTGCAGGCGGCCGTAACCGACATTCGGCAGCCAGACGCTGCCCGGTATGTCTTCGCGCGGCTTCTGTCGCCAGAGCGTGCCCTCC
>DATHRP010000043.1:0-2633 GCA_035465195.1 Afifellaceae bacterium
GAGAAGAAGCGCGCCGAGATCGCGGCCGACATCGCCAAGAAGAAGCAGCAGGCGCTCGATGCTGGCGGTCTCTACGTGATCGGCACCGAACGGCACGAAAGCCGGCGCATCGACAATCAGCTGCGTGGCCGCTCGGGCCGCCAAGGCGACCCCGGGCGCTCCCGCTTCTTCCTCTCGCTCGAAGACGACCTCATGCGCATTTTCGGCTCCGAGCGTATGAACGGCATGCTGCGCACCCTCGGCCTGAAAGACGGCGAGGCCATCGTCCATCCCTGGATCAACAAGGCGCTGGAGCGCGCCCAGGGCAAGGTCGAAGCGCGCAACTTCGACATCCGCAAGGAGCTGCTGAAGTACGACAACGTCATGAACGATCAGCGCAAGGTGGTGTTCGAGCAGCGGCTGGATCTGATGGGCGACGACAATATCGCCGAGACCATCCGCGACATGCGGCTCGATGTCATAGACATGCTGATCGCACGGCACATTCCCGAGCGGGCCTATGCCGAGCAATGGGATGCCGACGGGCTCAAGGAAGCCGTAAACGGTATGCTCAATCTCGACCTGCCGATCAACGACTGGGTGCAGGAAGAAGGCATTGCCGACGCCGAGATACGCGAGCGCATCGTCAAGGCATCCGACGAGATGATGGCGCGCAAGGTGGCCCGGTTCGGACCGGACCTGATGCGGGTCGTCGAAAAGCAGTTCTTGCTGCAGCTGCTCGACCATCTGTGGCGCGAGCACCTGTCACAGCTCGAGGCGCTGCGCTCGGTGATTGGCTTCCGCGGCTACGGCCAGCGCGAGCCGCTGAATGAATACAAGTCGGAAAGCTTCGAACTGTTCGAGAAGATGCTGTCTGACCTGCGGATCGAGGTGACCGGCCGGCTGTCCCATGTCGAACTGATGGAACAGCCTCCGGAGCCGGAAAGCGGCATCCCCGAAGGCCTGGAGGAACACCATATCGACCCGCTGACCGGCGAGGACGAGATGATGGACGGCGACGTCGCGACTTTGCCGCGCACCGTCGCCGCGGCCGACCGCAATCCCGCCGACCCCGCAACCTGGGGCAAGGTCGGCCGCAACGAGCCCTGCCCCTGTGGCTCCGGCAAGAAATACAAACAGTGCCACGGCAAGCTGAACTGAGCCGAACCCGCGCCGTCGGCCTGCCACCATCCGCGTTCAGTTCTGCGCTTGCCGCCGGGCGGTGATTCCGCTTGATCAATTACCGGCGGCCTGCAAGACGAAGACGGACTGAACAGGCAATCCGGACAGGCGGACATGACCACCGAGCAGATCATCCTCTTCAGCCTTTTCGGACTCGTCTTCGCGATGCTGCTGTGGGGCCGTTTCCGCTATGACCTGGTCGCCTTCTGCGCGTTGCTGATCGGCCTGATCCTCGGCGTCGTTCCGGAAAAGGAGGCGTTCAGCGGCTTCGGCCATCCGGCCACGATCATCGTCGCACTGGTCCTTGTCGTCTCGCGCGGCCTGATGAATTCCGGCGCCGTGGACCTGATCATGCGATATTTCGTCGATGCCGGCCGGTCCGTCGGCTCGCATATCTCGATGATGGCCGGCATCGGGGCCGTGCTTTCCGCGTTCATGAACAACGTCGCCGCGCTCGCCCTTTTGATGCCGGTCGAACTGAAGGCGGCGAAGCGGTCTTCGCGCTCGCCCGGCATCACGCTGATGCCGCTCGCCTTCGCAACCATCCTCGGCGGTCTGGTGACGCTGATCGGCACGCCGCCGAACATCATCATCGCCCAGTTCCGCGCAGAGGCGCTGGGTGAGCCCTATCACATGTTCGATTTCGCGCCGGTCGGCCTGGCCTGTGCGACGGCGGGCGTGATCTTCGTGGCCCTGATCGGCTGGCGGCTTCTTCCCAAATCCGTGCGCGAAAGCGATTCCGCCCAGGAACTCTTCGACCTCGGCGACTACATCGCCGAACTGGTCGTGACGGAAGACTCGCCGGCGGTCGACAAGCTGGTGCGCGAACTGGATGAAGACGCAGAGGAGGCCGACGCCGTCGTCCTTGGCCTGGTGCGCAATGGCCGCCGCCTACCCGGGCGCGCCCGCTCCAACATCATACGCGCCGGCGACATTCTGGTCGTCGAGGCCGCACCCGAAGCGATCGACCGCCTGAAAGGCGCGCTGAAACTGGAATTCATCGGCGAGAAGCGGAACGAGGATGCCGCAAACGGTGACATGTCGCTGATCGAAGTGATCGTGCAGCGCGATTCCCGCATCCGCGGACGTTCGGCCGACGACCTCCGGCTGATGTCCCGCCAGGGCGTCACCCTGCTCGGCGTCTCCCGCAGTGGCCGCCGCTTCACCTCCCGAGTTCGCCGCCTGGCGACAGAGCCAGGCGACATCCTGCTTCTTTACGGCGCCTCGGACCGGTTGTCGGATGTCGCCCAATGGCTCGGCGCACTGCCGCTCGCCGAACGCGGACTGCAGGTGACGCAGCATTCGCGCGCATGGCTGGCCGTGGGGATCTTCGCTGCGGCAATCATCGCCGCGAGCTTTGACCTCGTCTATCTACCGGTTGCCCTGGGGTGTGTTGCCGGAGCCTATGTCATGCTCGACATCGTTCCGCTGCGCGAGGTCTATGACCACATCGAATGGCCGGTGGTGGTACT
>DATHRP010000044.1:0-7260 GCA_035465195.1 Afifellaceae bacterium
GCCCACCGGGTCGCCGAAGAACATCGCGCCGAATGCCGACGTCAGCAGGTCGTATCCCTCCAGCGCCGCCGTGGCCGGATCGGCCTGCCGCCAGTCGACATTTGCGATGCCGGCGGCCTCGGCGCGCGCCTGTCCCTCGGCCAGCATCGGCGCGGAGATGTCCAGCGCCACCACGCGGCCGCCGGCACCGACGGCGCGCGCGAATGCCAGCGTCGTCGCGCCGCAGCCGCACCCGATATCGAGCACCCGCTCGCCGGCGCGCGGCGCGGCGAAGGCGAGCAGCGCATCGGTGACGTCCGCGAGCGTGATGTCGGTATGTTCCTGACGCGTCACCCAGATATGGCCGCCGGGACCGTTCCAGAAGGAGATCTGGTCGGCATTGATCTGTTCGGGGTCGGCCATGCGGGTGGTCCTGTGCTTCTTTCGCGGATGCTGCACGAACGCGGGTCAGGCGGCAAGCGCTACAATCGTCCGCGGCCCCGGCCGGCGCTCAGAACCGGTCGCGCGCCTCACTGCGCGGATCACCATCCACCCGATGGGCGGCGAATGCCGGACTCGCGCTGGCAGAGCCGCCTGTGGTGGAGAACAGAACGCAATCGGCACCGAGCCGCTCGTACCTGGTGAAGATCCCCGGAAAGTACGCCTCCATGCCGAGCGCTCAGTCGGTGTACCGAGTCGAGCATGGTCCACAGTCCAAGTTCCGCCGCAAGCTCCCGGATGGCGCATAGTTCCTCGCGCAGGACTGACCATTCGAAACGCGTCCGGTGGCCCGCCGGCTCAACGGCCGGATCGGCGTGAAAGATTTTTCTAGGCCGTATAGCCGAACGTCCTCGGCAGCCAGAGAATCAGTTCGGGAAACAGGATCAGGGTCATCAGTGCAAGGATCAGGACACCGAGAAACGGCAGGACTTCGCGAATGATCTCGCCAAGAGGGATGCGCGTCACGGCATTGATGACGAAGAGCAGGATTCCGTAGGGCGGCGTGATAAGGCCGATCATGCAGTTCACCACCGCGACGACCCCGAAGTGCACGAGATCGATGCCGAGTTCACGACAAGCCGGCAGAAAGAGCGGAATGATCACCAGGATGATCGTCGTTGCGTCGAGGATGCAACCGAGCAGCAGGATCAGGATATTGACCCCGATCAGGAACATGAGCGGCGAAACGTCCAGGCCCACCAGAGCGGCCGCCACGATACCGGGGATATTTTCCGATGCGACGATGAAGTTCAGGATGAGTGCGCCGCCGATCACGAGGCCGACCGCGGCGGAGGAGCGGGCGCTCTCCACGAGGATATGATAGAAATCCCGCAGCGAGAGGGCGCGGTAGAAGATTCCCGCCAGGATGAGCGCGTAGAAAGCGGCCACGGCTGCGGCCTCGGTCGGCGTGGTAACGCCGCCATAGATGCCGTAGAGCAGGATTGCGGGCATCAGCAGCGCCGGGAAGGCGTTGAGCGCAAGCCCCGGCACCTCCGAAAGCAGAATGGCATCTTCCGTCAGGAAGCCTCGGCGATGGGACATCATGGTGTTCATGGCCATCAGAACGGCGCCCATCAGCAGTCCGGGCACGATGCCGCCCAGGAACAGGAAGCCGATCGAGGTGTTCGAGACCAACGCGTAGAGCACCATGGGGATCGAGGGCGGGATGATCGGGCCGATCGTGGCCGAGGCGGCCGTTATCGCCGCCGCATAGCCCCGGGTATAGTGTCCGGACTTTGTCATCATTTCGATGATGATCTTGCCGATCCCTGCAGCGTCCGCGACAGCGGACCCGGACATGCCGGAGAAGATCAGCGACGCGACCACGTTGACGTGTCCGAGCCCGCCCTTGAAGCGGCCGACGACGGCGATGCAGAACCGAAGCAGCCGGTCGCTGATCGTACCGGCGTTCATGATGTTTGCGGCGACGATGAACAGGGGCACCGCGAGCAGGACAAAGCTCTGGTAGAGGCCGTCCATGAGGGTCTTTCCGGCCACGCCGATTCCCTGTCCGGAAACGGCCAGATAGACGAACGAGCCCAGAAGTATCGAATAGGCGATCGGTGTTCCGATCGCGGCGAGAGCGAAAAGGGTCAGCAGACAGAGGGCGAATTCGAGGCTCACTTGGCGTCTGCCCCTGGAATGCCCGCGCTTTTGCCGCCGGCCAGTTCCTCGTAATGGTGCAGGTCCGCCTCGGCGCCGTGACGGATCACGGACAAGGCCCTGCATGCGTATCGCAACGAAACGGCGACCAGGAAGAAGGCATAGACGGAATAGATATCCCGCATCCGGATCCAGTCGCCGATGAGCTGCTTGAGTGTCGCCGTCTGCTTCAGTCGAAGGATGTGAAACTTGTCCCAGGTCGGCTCCAGCGACCAGAGCAGCCCGACGCAGATTGCAACGCAGGTGACAAGCGCGAAGATCTTTCGAACGCCCGGTCGGACCCCCATGTAGAGTATGTCGAAGGTGACATGATCCCGTTCGCGGACGATCGTCCCGTTGCCGAAGAAGACGATCCAGACCCAGAGCGCGAGACAGAATTCAAGCGTCCATCCGTACCGGGTCGGGTCGAGCAGGGGAACGGCTTCGCCGATCCACTCAAGCCGCGCGGTGTACCGGATCGCAACCTGGATGATGAAGGTGGCGAACATGGCGGCCATCATCAGGGCCGCCATGAATTCGGCGCCGCGGGTCAGCCACTTCAGGAGATGGCTCATGCGCCGCGGCACCGATAACAAATTCAGTTGCCGAGGGCGTTGATCTTTTCCAGCACGCCTTCGGGCCAGGCCTTGGCGAACTCGCTTCCGACATACTGCGCCTGGACATGTTCGCGAAACGCCTTCAGATCCGGTTCGTATATCTCAAGGCCCTTTTCCTTCAGGAATGAGACAAGTTCCTGTTCCTTCTGGAGCTGCTTCTGGCGCCCGCTTTCGGCGGCGTCCACGGCGGCCTTCTGCACAATTGCCTGCTGTTCCGGCGTCAGCTTGTCCCATACGGCCTTGGAGAATGCGACGTAGTTCAGGTCCACCAGGTGCGACGTCAGGATGATCTGATTGGTGACCTCATAGAACTTGGCGTCCACGACGGTCGGCAGCGGATTGTCCTGTCCGTCGACGGAGCCCGTGGACAGGGCTGTGTAGACTTCCGTGAATGCCATCGGAGTCGGGTTCGCGCCCAGAGCCTTGCCGAGATATTGCCACGCATCCGTGCCCGGCATCCTCAGATTCACGCCGGCAAGATCGTCCGGTTTCATGACGGTCAATTCGTCCTTGGTCTGCCGCAAATTGACGTGGCGCCGGCCCAGATACATGACCGCCAGGAGTTTTACTCCGAGCTCGTCCTCCACTTTCTGTTTGAACGGGTCCATCAGTGGGTCGTTGAAAACCTTGACCTGGTGTTCGGCATCCTGATGGACATATCCGGTCGCGAAAATGGAGAATTCGGGGAAGAAGGTCGCAAGTTCCTGGGCGGACGCGATCGACATTTCCAGATCGCCGGATGCGATTGCTTCCAGTTCGGCGCCCTGGGCGACCAGGGAGGCATTGTAGTGCGGCTCGTAGGTTGCAAACTCGGTCACGGCCGGAGCAAACACCTCGGCAAGTGCGATTGACCGTTGATCGGTTTCAGAGGCCGGTGTCGACATCCGGAGCGTGATTTTGTCCTGCGCACCCGCGGCTGTGGCCAACGAGAGCGCAACGGCGGCCGAAAGACCCAGGATCGACGTTCTCAAGATACGCATTTTTTCCTCCCATAATGTTCATGTGCCCGAATGGCGGCCGGCGTCCACCCGACCATTTTTCCCGGGCATATACCTTTTTGCCATGGTATGTGGTAAGTTGCAACATAGTAACATGTTACAGATACAGGGTGGTCATTTGGCAGAGTCTTCCAACCGGTTCGGACTGTCTGTCGCGCTGGCGACGCCGTTCAGATCTGATTTTACCATAGATTACGAAAAGTGGGCCGCCCACGCGGGTTGGTGCCTTGAGCACGGTTGCGATACCGTCACGCTTTTCGGGACAACAGGCGAAGGCCCATCGCTCTCGGCACGAGAGCGGCAGGATGCCTATTCGGCGTTCAAGGTATCCGGAATAGCAGGCCGGAAACTTGTCGCGGCAACCATCGCCAATTCGGCCGGAGACGCGACAGAGCAGATCGTGGCGGCCTACGAAGCCGGCGCGCGGTCCGTCCTCCTTGCGCCTCCGTCCTATTTCAAGGGCGTGACCGCGGACGGCGCTATCGGCTGGCTGGCGGACGTGATCGGTGCTCTGGGCAGCGATGCGCGCGATATCATACTCTACAATATCCCCTCATTGACGGGCATTACCCTTTCAAACGAAATCGTTTCGGCCTTGCGAACCGAGTTCGGCCCGGCGATAGCCGGCGTCAAGGATTCCGGCTGCAACTGGCCAATGACACAATCGCTCATTATGGCGCATGGCGATATCGACATCCTCGTTGGGGACGAGCGCGACCTCGCCAAGGCCGTCCGGTCCGGCGCCGCTGGCAGCATCTGCGGTCTGGCGAATGCCTTTCCCGAGATCATGGCTGAAGTCGCGCGGGGCAGCGAAAACCGATACGTCACGGAGCTTGTCAACGTGATCGACGAGACCGGCCTTGTGATACCGTCGTTGAAAGCTCTGATCGCCGAAACCACCGGAGATGAAGAATGGTCTGCGGTGCGCCCGCCTTTGGCCCGTCTGACCGCGGACATTCAGACGAAGCTCGTCAAACAGATGAAAGGATTGAAGCGCATGCGGGCAGCCTGAGCGGTTCCGCATTCTGAAGCCGACATGGAGAAACTCCGGCAAAAAGCCTATGCCTCGTTTACCGAACAGCTGATGACACAGGCTATTCGGCCTGGCCAGTTTGTTTCACAGCGGGAACTGGTCGATCTCACGGACATGCCGCTCGGGGCGATCCGCGAACTTATCCCCCGTTTGGAGGCCGAGGGCCTTATCACGACCATTCCGAAGAGAGGGATGCAGATCGCACCGATCGACTTCAATCTTGTGCGCGATGCCTATCAATTTCGGTTGGCAATAGAAAAGGAGGCCGTTGCCCTCTTCACCATTCAGGCCTCGGAGCATCTTATCGAGGAAGTTCTCGAGAACCACGTCAGGATCAGGGATCGCAGCAGGTCGGGTGATGCGAGCGAACAGCTCGAGAATGAAGCCCAGATGGTCGACTGGGGATTTCATGATCTCATCGTGGATGAGATGCGCAACCGGATCGTCTCAGACGCCTACCGCGTCAATTCGATCAAGATCCGGCTCATCCGCCACGAGCTTACCCGGATCGGCGGCCTGGTTCCCCATGTCATGGACGAACATCTGGCCATCCTGGGCGCCATCAAGACGCGGGATGTCCAGGGTGCGGTCGCGGCGCTTGAGCGCCATATCAACACGGCACGCGACCGGGCGCTCGGACTTTGATCGAACCGTCGGCTTTGCCGCTCAGGTTGCACCCCGACAGTTCGCAAAAGCTCGGGCAGATTTCCGTTAAGGCTCGTTTGCGAACCTCGGCAACTCCGGCGGCAACGTCCTGTATCGTGCATGGGGTTGTTTCACCCTACATTTGCGCGCACCACCCCCTTCTCAGCCGTCGTTGCGCTTCGCCGCGTCGCGCCTGAGCGTCGGCAGGCCGATGCCGGTCGCCTCGAAGCCGCCGTCGACGGAGATCATCTGGCCGTTGATGTAGCTCGCCTTGTCGGAGCACAGGAACAGGATCATCGCCGCGATCTCCTCCTCCAGGCCGTAGCGGTTGAGGGGAATATTGTCGTGATAGTCGGCGCGGATCTCCGGTGTGTGCACTTTCTTCGCCATCGCCGTGTCCACCGGGCCAGGCGCCACCGCGTTGACCCGGATGCCCATCGTGCCGAGCTCAGCCGCCTGCTGCCGCGTCAGGTGCGCAAGCCCCGCCTTCGACGTGCCGTAGGCGACCCGCAGCGTGCTCGCCCTCAGGCTCGAGATCGATGTGATGTTGACGATGCTGCCGCCGCCGTTCGCCAGCATCAACGGCACCGCCGCCTGCGAACAGATGAACGGCCCGGTCAGGTTGGTGGCGAGCACCCGCTGCCAGTCCTCCAGACGGGTCTGCATGATCGGCCCGAAGATCGCGATGCCGGCATTGTTGATCAGCGCGTCGAGCCGGCCGAACCGGGCGGTGATCTCCGCGATCGCCGCCGCCACCTGGTCGGGCTCCGAGACGTCCGCCTCGATCTCCAGCACCCGCTCGCCGGCGTCGATCGCCTTCACGGAGGCCGACAGCGTCTCGCCGTCGATATCGAGCATCGCCACCCGCCAGCCCTCGGCCAGGAACGCCTTCGCCGTGGCAAGCCCGATACCACGCGCCGCGCCGGTCACCAGCACTGTCTTTCCGTTTTCCGCCAGCATGGACAAGGCCGCTCACTCCTGTGATGATTGACTATCGAGCCTGCCTTAGAGCGCGGCGGGTTTCTCATCAAGACAGGATCGCGGAGAGGGCGGAGATGGCGGCATCGGAGTTTTCTGAACGGGTCACGATCGGCGAAACCGGCGTCAGCGTCTCGCCGATCTGTTTCGGCACCTCCTCGCTCGGCGGCATGCCGGATACCTACGGCTACGACGTTGACGTAGAGCGGGCGCGCGAGACCGTACGGGCGATCTTCGACGGGCCGACCAATTTCATCGATACCTCGCGCAATTACGGCTTCGGCCGCTCCGAGAAGCGTGTCGGCGACGTCATCCGTGAGCGCGGCGGTCTGCCTGAGGGCTTCGTCGTCTCGACCAAGCTCGACCGCGACACGGAGACCGACCGGCTCGACGCCTACCGCGCACGGCGCTCGCTGGAGGAGAGCCTGGAAGCGCTCGGCCTCGACCGGGTCCAGATCCTGCACCTGCACGATCCCGAACACGCCGCCTCGCTCGACGACATCACCGCGCCGGACGGCGCCGTCGCCGAACTGTTCCGCATGAAAGAGGAGGGGCTCTGCGATGCCGTCGGGCTCGCCGCCGGACGCGTCGACATCATGATGCCCATCCTGCGCGAATGGGATTTCGACGCGCTGATCACCCACAACCGGTTTACCCTGACCAACCGCAACGCCGAGGCGATGATCGATCTGGCGCACGGTCGCGGCGTCGCGGTCTTCAACGCCGCGCCCTATGCCGGCGGGGTTTTCGCCAAGGGCAGCGCCAGCTTCAAGCGCTACGTCTACCAGGAGGCCGCCGACGAGGCGCTCGATCCGGTCCGCCGCATCGAGGCGATCTGCGCCGCCCACGGCGTCCCGCCCGGCGCCGC
>DATHRP010000045.1:0-1916 GCA_035465195.1 Afifellaceae bacterium
GTCCCGTCGTCGAGGATCAGGACAGGTACGCGCTGCATCGGGTTGATCGCCCGGAATGTCTCGGTCTTCTGTTCGAGCGCGCCGATATCGAGCGGCTCGACGGGCACCTCGATCCCCTTTTCGGCCAGGAAGATCCGTACGCGCCGGGGATTGGGCGCCCGTCCGCCGTCGATCAGTTTCATGTGGCCGTGTCCTTACGCCCGATTGCAAGTCCATCGCTCAATAACGGGTTTGGGCTGACGTTTGAACAGGCACCGGCGCTCAATCACGAAACCATGACCAGAAACCGCCATAGGTTTCGCCGTTCCGCTCGGCACGCCACTCGGACGGCTCGGTGAACTGCATCGACCAGATGCCGGCGCCTTCCGCGCGCGCCTGCGCCTCGGCCCAGGCATAATCGCCGTCGGCGACCGCCCAGCCGGAGCGGACGATTTCGGCGCCGATGTCCTGCCCGCCGAGAAAGCAGCGCGCGAGCAGCCGGCCATACCGGTCCTCGCCTTCCGGCTCGCAGGTGAGGACACGGCCGGCGATCAGAGCGCGAAGCGCATCGCGGGCCATCGTGCCGCAAGGCACTTCCCTGCCCTCCGCCATGCAGACCTGCGCCAGTTCGGGCGCATCGAGGCCGATCAACCGAACACGCCTTTCGGCAAGCCGGAAACTGTCGCCGTCGGAGATACGGGCGCGGCTCTCCAGGGGATCGAACCCGCCGACGCCGAAATAATGCACAAAGGCAATCAGGACGACGGCCAATGCCAGGGTCAGAAATCCGGATTTCAGGGACTTTCGTCTCAAGACTTCATCAACCCTGCAACAGAACGTTAACCATGGCTAAACGGCGAATTTTAACAGGATGGCGGATAGGGTCCGATGGGACACAATCAGCGCAACAGAGACCTAAATGGGCCAGGGCGCCAAAACGATACCGGACGCTTCGAGCGAAGCACCGTCGCGCGCCATGCGGCGGCGGGTTATCATGCGTTCGCTGCTGCCGAAATCCAAAGGCAAAAAGGACCTGCGCGACGACCTCGTCCATTTCGAGCGGGAAATGGCCGACCAGTTCGCGAAAAACCGGCTGACGTCGTCCATCGTGATCCCGGCGCTGATCCTCGTCATGGGCTTCGCGCTCGGATTCATCGTCGAGCCGATCATAGCCGTCACCTGGGGCGCGGCGATGATGCTGATCCATGGCCTCGTCATCCAGGCGTGCCGGCGGTTCCTGACCGACTCCAACGCGCGCACCAATTTCTACCGCTGGAAGAGGCGGTTCATCACCCGCGACCTTCTCTACGGCATTTGCTGGGCATCGTTCCCCCTTCTTTTCCTGCCCGAGATCCGGGCGGAGTTCCCGTCCAACTTCATCACCGAGGCGCGGCAGGAATCGATCGCGGCCATGGACATCATGCGTTTCGCCGCGGTCATCGTCGTGATGTCGGTCGGGACGCTGCTCTCCTCGCCGATTCCCGCCGCTGCTGTCGCAAGCACCCTGCCGATCGCGCTTTCGATGGCGGCGGTGCATATCATCCAGCCTGATATCCTCAACGTGATCATCGCGCTATGCACGATGGGCGCGGAAATCTTCTTCCTCTATCTCTCGAGCCATCTGCACTACCAGCACAGCCGCAACCTCGCCTTCAGGGCGGAGAAGGACGCCCTGTTCGCCGAGCTGGAACAGTCGAACGCGGTCTCCGACGAGGCGCGGCGCCGCGCGGAGGCGGCCAACATGGCCAAGTCGCAGTTCCTGGCGACCATGAGCCACGAACTCCGCACACCGCTCAACGCGATCCTCGGCTTTTCCGAGGTGATGCGCAACGAGATGCTCGGGCCGATCGAGAACGCTTCATACAAGGACTATCTCGGCGACATCCATGCCAGCGGCCAGCACCTTCTGAAGCTGATCAACGAGATCCTCGACCTGT
>DATHRP010000046.1:0-5361 GCA_035465195.1 Afifellaceae bacterium
TTCAGCATGCCGTCCTGGTGAATGCCCGATTCATGGGCGAACGCATTCCGCCCGACGATCGCCTTGTTGTACTGGACCGGGAACGAGGTTGCAGCCGAGACCAGCTTCGAGGCACGCGTCAGCATCGTCGTGTCGATACCGGTAAAGTAGGGCAGCACGTCCCGTCTCGTGTCGATCGCCATGACGATCTCCTCGAGCGCCGCGTTACCCGCACGCTCGCCGATGCCGTTGATCGCGCATTCGACCTGCCGCGCGCCCGCCTTGACGCCCGCCAGCGAATTGGCGACAGCCATGCCGAGGTCGTTGTGGCAATGGACGGAGAAGATTGCCATGTCGGCGTTCGGCACCCTGTTTCGCAACATCTCGAACAACGCGAAATATTCCTCCGGCACCGTGTAGCCGACAGTGTCGGGAATATTGATCGTCGTCGCGCCGGCATTGATGGCGGCCTCGACGCAGGCACACAGGAAATCGTGCTCCGTGCGCGTGCCGTCCTCGGCCGACCATTCGACATCCTCGACCAGGTTTCGCGCCTGCGTCACCGATCGCGTGACCATCTCCAGAACTTCCGCCGGTTCCTTCTGAAGCTTCCATTTCATGTGCACGGGAGACGTGGAGATGAAGGTATGGATGCGCGGCTTGACGGCATGGGCGACCGCCGCCCCTGCCCGCTCGATGTCGCCGGCGGCGGCACGGGCCAGTCCGGCCACGGTTGCGTTCTTAACGCGGCGGGAAATTTCTGAAACGGCCTCGAAATCACCTTCGGAGGCGATCGGGAAACCGGCTTCGATGATGTCGACACCCATTTCGTCGAGACATTCGGCAACCTCGAGTTTTTCCTCGAATGTCATCGTTGCGCCCGGGCATTGCTCGCCATCGCGCAAGGTGGTGTCAAAGATCAGGACGCGCTCGCTTTCGCTCGGAGCGTTTCCGGATTCTTCGGTCTGCGTTGTCATCTGTCTGGATCCTTCGGAACTCATTGTAGTACCGCAACACGGCACATCGGCTAATCGATCGGTTTAATCGATCCCCTGAACATCCGCCCTGTGCAGTCCTCAACGAACCCGGGCTGTCGACGCTCAGGGGCGCCTAAGGAGGAGTGATAGCAGGCCGAGCGAAAGCGGCCGCTGCTCAAGCGGCTGGCCGATACGGCTTTCGCGGACGCGTCCAATCACGATGTCATCCTCGTTGATCCGGGATCTGTTTACGCAATTTCTCAGAAACTGGCAACGGTCAGGTTAACGGCGCCGTCCATTTTCGGGTTGGCCGAAATTGCAGCGGGAACGGCTGAAATTTTCACAACAATGCCGCCGTCCTGACGGTATCGGGCCACGGTCGGGTCACGAACCGGGGCTTTGATCAGACACGGTTCAGGCGGGCCGCCTGAGCCGACAGATAATATTTGACAGGAGGCTCTAATGCACCTTTCCCGGAAAATCGCCGCTGTTTCGATCATCGCCGCTTCGTTCGGTTTCGCCATGCCGGCATACGCAGATGAATGCACCGACGCCATGGCAGTCGTTGAACAGGCTACAGCGTCCGCTCAGCTCAACGAGCAGGACAGCGCGTCCGTGCAGTCGCTTATCGATGACGCGAAGGCCAAGCAGGCCGCAGGTGACGTCGAAGGCTGTGCCACGACTCTCATGGAAGCCAAGACCATTCTTCAGGTCGAATAGGCCGCCCCGTCCGGTGATCTGACCTGACGATCCGGCCACCATACGGAACAGCGGGCGGGTTTACCCGCCCGCTGTTTGTTCTTCACGACGGCGGGCGTGTCAGAAATCGAGGTTCCCTTCCGCGACCTTGACGGCGTGGCCGCCGATCCGCACACGCTGCAGCTGCCCGCCTTCGGCGGTGCATTCAAGGCGGATCTTCGACGGTCGTCCCATCTCGTATCCCTGCTCTATGATGAATTCGTGGTCGCCGTCCGGCATGCCGTCGAACCGGTGAATCACGCTGGCGAAAGCGGCAGCGGCGCTACCGGTCGCTGGGTCTTCACCGATTCCGCCGCCCGGCCAGAACATCCGCGCGCTGAAATGATGATTGTGGCCGACGGTTTCGCGCGTATAGAGATAGGCTCCGCGCTCGCCCATGACCTCGTTCCAAAGGATATGGTTCGGCTTCGCCGACGCCAGCGCACTGAGATTGCGAACCGGAACGAAATTGTATTCGACGCCAGCGCTCCAGCGCTCCGGCCGGTGGTTTTCGAATGTGATGTCGGCCGGCTTCAGACCGACGGCTTCTGCCAATTCGCTCTTGTCCGTATCGCAGGCGATCTGCTGGGGCATCTGGGGAATGTCGAATTCAGCAAAGCCGGACGTGCCCTCGATACGCACGCCGCAGCGCACTGCCCCGATCACCTCTTCCAGAACGATGACTGCATCGTGCGGTCCGCCGACGTCGCCGAGGCGATCGCCGGCCAGGCAGACTGCGGTGCCGACCGTCGGATGCCCTGCAAACGGCAGTTCGTTCCGCGGCGTGAATATGCGGATCGCCGCGCTGTGCGCCGGTCCTTCGGCGGGGAAGACGAAAACCGTTTCCGAAAGATTGAACTCACCGGCAATGGCCTGCATTTCCTCATCGCCGAGGCCCTCCGCGTCATGCACGATGGCCAGCGGATTGCCGCTCAGAACCTTGTCTGTGAATACGTCATAGATGCAAAAACGGCGGGGCATGCGCGCACCTCATTCGATCGATGTCGGGCTTCAGCGGAACACGACTCTGCTGACCAGGGACCGTATGGTCAGTCCCTGCACGACGATGGAGAAAATGACAACGAAATATGTCGCCACGAGTATGGCTTCCCGCTCGCCCACGATCGGCAGGGACAAGGCAAGCGCCACCGATATGCCGCCACGCACACCGCCCCAGGTCAGCACCGGAATCGATCCCGGCGTGAACGTGCTCCCGAGCGACAGCAGGGTGATCGGCACAGAAACCGCAATCAGTCTCGCTGCAAGCACGATCGGTATCGAAAGCATCGCCAGGCCCGCCAGCGACGGGTCGATACGGATCACCAGGACTTCCAGGCCGATCAGCAAGAAAAGCACTGCATTGAGGATCTCGTCGATCACTTCCCAGAACTGGAACAGATAGGTCCGCGTCTCCTCGCTCATCGCCGTTTCCACACCGCGGTTTCCGACGAACAGACCCGCAACGACAACCGCGATCGGCCCTGACATATGCAGGCGCTGCGCAAGGGCGTAGAGTCCGGTTACAAGCGCGAGCGTGATCAGGATCTCGATGGAATAGTTGTTGATCGAGCGCATCATGCGCACGGTGAGCCAGCCCACCGTCAGCCCGAGCACCGCACCGCCGACCGCCTCCACGACGAAGACTTCGCCGACATGCGCGGCAGACGCATTTTCGCCGCCGGCCGCGATCGCCAGAATGATCGTGAACACGACGACACCGATACCGTCGTTGAACAGGCTTTCACCTGCAATCTTGACCTCCAGGCTCTCCGGTATACGCACCGATTTCAGCAGGGACAGGACCGCAACCGGATCTGTCGGGCTGATCAGTGCGCCGAACACCAGTGCCCAGATGAGCGGCATGTCGATGCCGAGAGCCCGCGCACCGGCCCAGAACGCGCCGCCGACGATCGCCGTTGACAGCAAGACGCCGACAGAAGCCATCAGTCCGACCGGCCATTTCTGCTCCCTCAGCAGTCCGAAGTCGACGTGCAGCGCTCCCGCGAAGAGCAGGAAAGCCAGCATGCCGTTCATCAGCGCCTCGAAAAAATCGATCTGCCCGACTGCGGCGCTGATGGTTTCGCGCATGTCGGATGTCGGCACGAGCTGGTCGAATCCGATCAGCGCAAGCGATGCGACCAGCGCCATCAGCAGAAGGCCGATGGTTTGCGGCAAGCCGAAAAGGCGGTGGTTCAGCCAACCGAAGACGGCCGAGACCGTGAGTAACAATGCGGAAATTTCAAACAGGGTCAGCATGTCTTGCTCGTCGCCTCTCCGGATCCTCGTAGGGTTAACCGGATCGGGCTGAATCCCGAGCCGGCGTTAATCATGTTTTATCGTTCTTATCGCGTTAACGGGGAAAATCTGGCTAAACTTATAATAATCATCAACGCGCTTTGAGGAGGCCTGTCGATGACTGCACTAGCTTACACACAGGAATGCCGCGAACATCAGGAGCGGAAGTATCCGCGTATCCGCGTCCTGAAGGGCGCCAGGCTGCATTTCAAGAACAAGCTCTCTTCGATTGACTGCATGATTAGGGACATTTCCGCCGGCGGCGCTCGCCTGCGACTGAATGGCCCGGTCGGCCTGCCCGAGCGGTTCGACCTCATGATGAACTGCACCGGCGACAAGTTCCCGGCCCGGCTGGTCTGGAACCGGGGCCGCGAAGCCGGAATTTCGTTCGAAAGGCTGGCCGCCTGATTTGCTGGACGTTTGTTGCCTACTTCCAGTCTAAGCCCGCTTCGCGCGGGCTTTTTTTTATTGCCTAACAATCGCCTAATGCCGGTGCGACAAATCCTGCCTGAGCGTTAGGATTCCAATAAGCTAAACAAACGGAATCACTTTCGTTCCGGTCCAATTCCAGCTTTGTTAAGGCTGCACGAACCCAGGAATAAAAAGGGCAATAAAGTGATAAAAAGACCCAAGAAATATCTGATGTCCGTCGCGGCAATGTCGATTGCCGCATTCGCTGTTTCCAGCATCGCACCGAGCCAGTTCGCTCCCGACCTCCTGTCTGTGGACCATGCATTCGCCAAGAACGGCGGCGGCAACGGCAATGGCGGCGGTAACGGCAATGGCGGCGGTAACGGCAATGGCGGCGGCAACGGTAATGGCGGCGGCAATGGAAACGGTGGGGCCAAGAGTGCTGCGGCCGGCGGCAATGGGAATGGCGGTGGTAATCACGGCAATCTGTTCGGCAAGTCGAAAGGCAAGAAGTCCACGACTGCAGCAGCCAATGCACCGGGCCAGGCCAATGCCAATGCGAACGGCAAGACAAAGCCGAAAGACCTGATGGCCATGGGCATCCATCCAAGCGACCTGAAGGGTGGCTGGATGGGCGTGCTGATGGCCAATCCCAACGGCAATTTCAACTCCAGCATCGCATCGGTTCACGGCCGGGCCCGTGATTGGATGGAAGCAGAAGCCGCCGCCGATGTGATGGCGGCTGCCTTCGAAGCTGAACTGGCCGCCATGGGGATCGACCAGGCCGCCTACGATGCCGCAGTCGACGCCATTGCTGCCTACGAGTCCGCCGTCGAGGGTCTCGATCCGGTTGCTGACGCCGCTGAGATTACAGCAGCTCATACTACCTTGGACACGACATTTGCGGGCTTGGCCGTAATGCAGGCTGACATCGAATCTGCCTCGGCAACCCAGATGGCCG
>DATHRP010000047.1:0-4431 GCA_035465195.1 Afifellaceae bacterium
CGGCGCCGGCGATCTCAGGCAGCCAGCCGGCCACGCCGAGGGCACTCGCCAGAACAATGCCGAGAAGGCAGGCGCATGCAACCGCACAGACCGTCGAGGCCTGAAGCGCCCCCCGAACATCGTCCCACTTGTCGTTTGCCGTCGCCTCCGCCGCCAGCTTCAAGACGAGGGTGTGTGCTCCGCTCGTCAGCGGAATCAGCAGAACCGTCACCAGAATCACGATGTAGGCATATATGCCGACGCCCGTGCTGCCGAGAGATCGGGCCAGCACGACCAGGACCAGCAGGTTCAGGCCGGCATTGGCGACCCGCAGGAGCGCCAGAAGGCTGGTCTTGAAGGCAAACCGGGTCTTCGTCATGTGGGCCGTCCCGCGCGATCGAGGCACGGCTGGCGCGCTCGCGCTACGGATTTCTGTATGGGCATGGCGATCACCCGACCACATCCTCGTAGACCCCGATGGTCTGGCGCACGATGATCTCCTTGTCGAACTCCCGAACGGCTCGCCTGCGAGCGGCGGCGCCGAAATCTTTTCGCCTCTGCCGATCGTCGGCAAGGCAAGCGATCGCGGCGGCCAGTGCCTCGGCATTTCGGACAGGTACGATCAGGCCGCTTTTCCCGTCCTCGACGACGTCGCGACAGCCCGGTACGTCGGTCGTGACGATCGGTTTTCCGCACGCGGCTGCCTCGATAAGTGACTTAGGCAAGCCTTCGCGATAGCTGGGCAGAACGACAATGTCGGCGCCGGCAAGGGCGGATGCCATATCCTCCACATGGCCGAGGAGATCGACCACGCCCTCATCCTGCCAGGCTTCGGCCTGTGCCCTGTCGATGGCGGCCGGATTGCCATCGTCGATGTCGCCGGCGATCCGAAAACGAATGTCTTTGCGCGCCAGAATACGCGAGGCCTCGACGAACTCGCCTACCCCTTTATCCCAGAGGAGACGTGCCGGCAGCAGCGCGACCAGCGGCCCTTCGGTAGCGGTCTCGTGCTCTGCGGGCCGAAACAATTCGCAGTCCACTCCGGAACCCGGGATCTGCCGGATCCTGGCGTCCGATATAATTCGTTCTGTAACGAGTTGGTGCTTGTCTGTCGGGTTCTGAACGATGACCTGGCACTGGGTGCCGGAAAATGCTAGGCGCATAGCCTGCCGCACGAACGGACGCAGGAGCCTGGCTCTGATCTGATTGCCGATGAACACGAAACCAAGTCCGTTGATCGAACTGACGATCGCCGGAACCCGGGCCACCTTGCCGGCAAGCGCGCCGTAGACGGCCGCCTTGATGGTAAAGCCGTGTACAATGTCCGGCCGTTCCGACCGGAACATCCCGACGAGATGGTTGAGCAGCTTCATTTCCCTGAGCGGATTGAGGCTCCGGCGGTTCATCGGCAAAGCCTCCCAGCGGTATCCGAGCGAGACGAGCCGCTCGCCGTATGGACCGGGCGGCGAGATCAGGAGCAGATCGTGCCCCTCTGCGCGCAATCGTTCGGCCAGGCTCTGCCGAAAATTGAACAGGTACCAGTCGGTGTTGCCGAACAGGATGATCTTGCACTTTCGCATTCGGCTGATCCTGTCTTCAGGCGGCCTCGCGCGAGCCGGCAATGCCGCTCGCGTCGAGCCATGCCTGGAACATGAGCAAGGTCCACAGCCGACCGTCGTGATTGCGTCGGCCCGACAGGTGCTCATCCCAGAACCGTCGCACCGTCGGTGCATCGAAAAATCTCTCGCGGGTCAGTCTTTCAGGATCGAGCAACGCTTCCGCCCAGTCGCGCAGATCAGTCCGGAGCCAGCGGCCGACCGGCACGGCGAAACCCTGCTTCGGACGCTTCATCAGCTCTTCAGGCAGGTGGCGCGACAGAAGCCGCCGCAGAACCAGCTTGCCGGTCGTGCGGCCGAGCTTCATCGACAAGGGCAGCGACCAGGCAAACGAAAAGACATGCGGATCCAGAAACGGAACGCGGACTTCCAGGCTGGCTGCCATGCTCGCGCGATCGACTTTCGCCAGCACGTCGTCCGTCATGTAGAACCGCGTATCCTGATACATCATCATTTCGGCGAACCCGTCGATGGCCCGCGGCGGCCGATGAAGTTCCGTCAGTCGGCCAGGCACGCAATCGCCGGCGAGGATCTCGCGCGGATCAGGCCATTGCGAAAGCAGCGTTTCGGCGAATTCGATTTCGGTTTCCGCAGACAATGTCGCCGCGAGCTTGTGGACCTTCTCACCGGCAGTTCCGCCCCTGAGCTCGGCCGGAACGATCGCGCCGACCGCTCCGAACAGCCGGCTCAGTATATCCGGCGAAAGGCTCGTCATGCCGGACGCCGCGGCGCGGCGGACAATTGGGGGAACGCTATCGATCAACCCGGCCAGACGCCGACCGTGGAAATAGCGGTTGTAGCCGCCGAAGAGTTCATCGCCGGCATCGCCCGACAAGGCCACGGTGCCGCTGCTTCGAACAAGGCGCGAGACGATATGGGTCGGGATCTGCGAGGAATCGGCAAACGGCTCGTCGTAAATATCGCCGAGCCCCGGCACGACCTCGAGTGCATCCGACGGATCGACACGGAATTCGGTATGCCGGGTCCCCAGGCATTCGCTAACCTGACGGGCGACGGCGGCCTCGTCGAATCCGGGTTCGCCGCTGCCGATGCTGTAGGTGCTCACCGAATGCGCTGAGCGCGACTGCATCAATGCGACGATCAGCGAAGAGTCGACGCCGCCCGACAGCAGCCCGCAAAGCGGCACATCGGCGACCATGCGGGATTCGACGGCATCACCCAGTATGCAGTCCAGCCGGTCTGCCGCATCGTCCAGGCTGCCGTCGAACGGATTGGCCCTTGCTTCGCAGATTGCTGCATCGATGTCCCAGTAGACTTCCGGATCCAGTAGCGCACCACGCCCGAAGTCTGCGGTCAGCCTGAGGCAGCCCGCCGGCGGCAATTTGCGGATACCCCGATAGATCGAGTGACCGTGCGGCACATATCCGTAGCGGACAAACAGAGCGAGCGCTTCATCGTCGATAATGGCGTTGAACTGCGGATGGCAGCGCAGTGCCTTCAGTTCAGATCCGAACAGGAATGTCGATCCCGACCACCCATAATAGAGCGGTTTTTCGCCGAACCTGTCCTTGGCCAGCCAGAGCGTCCTTTCACGTCGGTCCCAGAGTGCAAATGCGAACATGCCATTCAGCCTGGCGAGCGTTGTTGTCACGCCCCACGCGTCGATGGCCTCCAGCAGCACTTCTGTATCGGAATGGCCGCGCCACTGCCGGCCACCGTCGCCTTCTTCAAGCTCGGCCCGCAGTTCTTCGAAATTGTATACTTCGCCATTGTAGCTGATGATCCAGCGCCCGCTCGCCGAGACCATCGGCTGGGCGCCGGCTTCGGAAAGGTCGATGATCGCCAGCCTCCGGTGGGCCAGCGCAACACCCGCTTCCGCGTCCACCCAGCATCCGGCCCCGTCAGGCCCGCGATGGCGGATCGTGCCGGCCATAGCCGTAGCAACCCTCTCGGCCGTCTGGCCGGAAAAGCCACGTGGATCCAGAAAGCCAGCGATACCGCACATCGCTGCCTCCTAAAGGCCTTTGCCATTCGTCGACTTCGTTCGGGCGACGATACCAACAGTGAACGATAGCGACGGCGGCAGAAACGCGAATGGAAACCCGCAAACCCGCTCGATCTCGAAGTGGCGTTCGATCTGCCGGACGAGCACGGCATAGTCGAAACCCTTGTGCTCGTTGCGCTCGACATGTTTCATTTGACCGAGCGTGGCCGCCGCGATCTCGCGCAGTTCGTAGGGTTCGTTGCCGCCGTAGATCAGCTTCTTCGCGAGATACTTGGCGAGGAAAACCGAACCCTTCTCATTCGGCACCGAGACCAGCAGATATCCGTCGACGACGCGCGCCAGCTCCGCCAGGTAGGGGTCGACCAGATCGGGCGGGATATGCTCGATCGTTTCCAGACATGCCCCGAGATTGAAGGCCCCATCGGGATGGTCGGCCAGCGCCGACGGATCCGCGGCCTGTTGCAGGCTGAACCCGTCACGACCTCGGAAGCGCGCCTGCCCCGCCTCCAGTCCGCCTTCCCAGCCTGCGTCGTATCCGGCATACAGTTCGACCGGAACCGGCATATAGTCGATCAGCCGGCCGTCGAAGCAGCCGATCTCGACCAGGCGGACAACGTCGAGCCCTAGCGAAGCGACGGTCCTGCGCGCCCATTCGAAACGCGCCAGGTGAAAGCGGCTTCGCAATCCCGAACCGGAAAACAGGCGGTCGTTGTAACTTTCCGTATGTGCCATGATTTTGCCGATCACACCGCCACTTTGGAACAGGCCGGACTATCTTCCGAAGACATCGCATGTGCAGCCAGGAGGATATCCTCCTGATAAAGCGGAGCGCCAGCCCAGTGCTCCGCTGCCGCGCTGCTCATTCGCAGA
>DATHRP010000048.1:0-2427 GCA_035465195.1 Afifellaceae bacterium
GAACGTCGAATCGACGGCCATCTTGGCGCCGACAGCGTGGGCGAGGTCGGCGATCGCCTGGAGATCGCAAAGCCTGCAGATCGGGTTGGCCGGCGTCTCGCAATAGACGAGCTTCGTATCGGGCCGGATCGCAGCCTCGACGGCATCAAGGTCCGACATGTCGACGAAGCTCACCTCGATCCCCATGCGCGGCAGGGTATCACGGGCGAGTTCGGCCACCCCGGCATAGGTGATGTCGGAGATCACGGCATGATCCCCTGCCCCGAGCAGAGAAAAGAAGATCGCGGATGTGGCCGCCATGCCCGACGCGAAGCAAACACAGGCTTCCGCGCCCTCCAGCGCGGTAAGCTTGGCCTCCAGCTTGCGCACCGTCGGATTGGCCCAGCGGCTGTATAGGAACGGCGATTGCGGCGTCAGGTCGTGGGCGGAAAAGCCGGCCGGCTCCTCAACGAGAAACGTCGACGACATGGTGATGTCGGGCGCCGACGCGCCGGTCGTCGGATCGGGCTGCTCGCCGGCATGGATCGCCGTCGTACGGATGCCCTGGAAGATATTCGATCTGGCCATGGTGCCCTCGGCAAACGGAATGGTCCGTTTGCCGTTTTCGGCCGTCATGGATACCGGGTCAAGCGACCGCCCGGCCCGCGAATGGAGAAACGCCGGGACGTTTTACCGTCCCGGCGTCGAAAGAAATGACCTGATGCGGTCGCGAGCGACTAGCGGCAGCAATATTCCGGCGGAGGCGGAATGTCGTTCGGCAGAAGCGTTTCGCCGGTGATGCAGTAGTACATCGGCGTGCGTGCCGGAACGGTCGGCTGACCATATTCATCAAACAGGATGATATGGTCGACGCGCTTGCCGCAGACATAGATCTTGCGATTCTGCTGTCCGTCGCCCACCGACAGATCCGCGGCACCGGCTGAACCGGCAGCCATCATGGACACTACGATAAAGCCGCTGATCAGCCCGGCAGCCGCAATGTGGCCTGTCAGTTTCAAGGCTAGTTTACGCATAACTCAACCCCACTCGAGGACTTCAACTCGTCACGGCCCCGTTTTCGCGGAGCAGTAACTGTTATGGAGTGTGAGCGTAAACGAAGGCCAAACAGTTAAGGTGAAAGAAAAGTTTCGCGAAAGTCGGATTATGGTTAAAAAAGCGTTTCGAACAGCGTGGATCGACTAGCCGAATAACACGGATTTCTTGCCGAAATCCCGGTCTACCACCATTTTTGAGGCACGAAACGCCCGGCTGCATCCTCGATCACCTGTCCGGCCCGGAACAGGGTCTCCTCGTCGAACGGCCGGCCGATCAGTTGCAGGCCGAGCGGCAGGCCGGAACCGTCGAGGCCGGCCGGCACGGCGATGCCCGGCAGGCCGGCCATGTTCACCGTCACCGTGAAGATGTCGTTCAGGTACATTTCCACCGGCGAGGCCGTCGCCATCTCGGCCACCCCGAACGCCGCCGACGGCGTTGCCGGCGTCAGGATCGCTTCGACCCCGGCGGCGAAGGCGTCCTCGAAATCCTTCTTGATCAGCGTGCGGACTTTCTGTGCCCGCAGGTAATAGGCGTCGTAGTAGCCGGCAGAGAGCACATAGGTGCCGATCATCACGCGGCGCTTGACCTCCTTGCCGAAGCCCGCGGCGCGGGTCTTCTCGTACATGTCGATGATGTCGTCGCCCTCGACGCGCAGGCCGTAGCGCACGCCGTCGTAACGGGCGAGGTTCGAGGAGGCTTCCGCCGGAGCGACGATGTAATAGGCGGGCAGCGCGTATTTGGTGTTCGGCAGGCTGATGTCGACGATCTCCGCGCCTGCGTCGCGGTACCAGGCGATGCCGCGCTGCCAGAGCTCCTCGATTTCGTCTGGCATGCCCTCCATCCGGTATTCCTTCGGAATGCCGATCTTCATGCTCTTGACGCTTTCGCCGACGGCCTTCTCGTAGTCCGGCACATCGATGTCCGCACAGGTCGTGTCCTTCGGATCGCCGGAGGCCATGACGCCCAGCATGATCGCGGCGTCGCGGACCGTGCGGGCGATCGGGCCGGCCTGGTCAAGCGACGAGGCGAAGGCCACCATACCCCAGCGCGAACAGCGTCCGTATGTCGGCTTGATGCCCACCGTGCCGGTGAACGCGGCCGGCTGGTGGATCGAGCCGCCGGTGTCGGTCGCGGTCGCGCCGGCGCAGAGGTTCGCGGCGACGGCGGTTGCTGACCCACCGGAAGAGCCGCCCGGAACCAGGTCGGCATTAGAGTTGGACGCCCGCCAGGGGTTCACAACCGGGCCGTAGTGGCTCGTCTCGTTGGAGGAACCCATGGCGAATTCGTCCATGTTGAGCTTGCCCAGCATGACGGCGCCGGCATCCCAGAGATTGGCCGTCACGGTGGATTCGTAGGTCGGCTCGAAACCGTCGAGGATGTGCGAGCAGGCCT
>DATHRP010000049.1:0-3978 GCA_035465195.1 Afifellaceae bacterium
GGGCGATATCGGCCGGTCCGGAGCGGACACGGACGATCCCGCGATAAGGTACGATCGTGAGGGGGTGATCGGGACCGGGTATCTTCATGGCTCTTTCCTGTCAGCGGCGGTAAGTCTAGTTTTCGGACAGCATTGTCCGCAAGCCGGCGCGCCGGCGGGCCGAGGGGGAACCGATTGCGATGGCGACACTCTACGACATCAAGCCGCGATTTCAGGCGCTGCTCAGGCCGCCGACGGCCCGGCTTGCGGCGAACGGCGTGACCGCCAACCAGGTCACGCTTGCAGCCGTCCTGCTGTCGCTGGCGATCGGCTTGGCGCTGTGGATGGCGCCGGGCAGCCGGCTGGTGCTGCTCCTGGTCGGCCCGGCCCTGTTCCTGCGCATGGCGCTCAACGCCGTCGACGGCATGCTTGCGCGCGAGCACGACCAGGCGAGCCGCGAGGGGCTGATCCTCAACGAGGTCGGCGACGTGATCAGCGACGCGGCGATCATCCTGCCGCTGATCGCCGCACTTGCGCCCTACGGCGCCCATCCCGCGCCCATCGTCCTGTTCGCCTTCACCGGCATGCTCGGAGAGTTCGTCGGCGTGCTCGGCCCGCAGCTCGGCGCGACGCGCCGCTATGACGGGCCGATGGGCAAGTCCGACCGGGCGCTTTTCGTCGGCCTTCTCACCTTCCTGCTGGCGCTCGGGCTTCCGGGCGGCGGATGGCTGAACCTGGCGTTCGTGCTGGCCGCGGTGCTCGCCGCCCTCGGCGCCCGCAACCGCGCGGTCGCCGCGCTGGAAAACCGGGCCTGAGCGGAGATACGGACCTTGGGTGAAATCATGACTCCGACGGGCATGTGGATCGGCGCCGGCCTGCTCGCCGTGCTGGTCGCGGCGACCGCATACGGCATGGCGAAGGGCAAACCCGACAGCGGGCCGAACGAGTTTCTCGACCGGGTGAAGAGCTGGTGGGTGATGATCGGCATCATCGGACTGGCGATCGTGCTCGGCCGCACCGCCACGATCGTCCTTTTCGCGGTCATCAGCTACATCGCGCTAAAGGAGTATTTCTCCATCGTGCCGACAAGACGCACCGACCGGCTGATCCTGCTTCTGGCTTATCTCGCCGTGCCGGTGCAGTACTACTGGGTCGGCATCGCCTGGTACGGCGTCTTCATCATCTTCGTGCCCGTCTACATGTTTCTCGGCCTGCCCGCGGCCATGGTGCTGCGTGGCGAGACGGCCGGTTTCCTGAAGGCGGCGGGTACTCTGCACTGGGGTCTGATGGTCTGCGTCTTCTCAATCAGCCACGCGGCCTATCTCACCGTCGCCACCGACGCAGCGACCGGCGAGCCGTTCGGCGTCGGGCCGCTGGTCTTCCTGCTCATCGTCACCCAGTTCAACGATGTCGCGCAATATATGAGCGGCAAGACGTTCGGCCGGCACAAGATCGCGCCGAAGGTGAGCCCGAACAAGACCGTGGAGGGCTTTGCCGGCGGAGTGCTCGCGACGCTGGCGTTGTCGGTCGCGCTCGCCGGTTTCCTCACGCCGCTCACGTTCATGCAGTCGATCGCGCTCGGAATTGCACTGCCCGTCGCCGGCTTCCTCGGCGATGTCACCATGTCGGCGATCAAGCGCGACATCGGGGTCAAGGACACCGGCTCGCTGCTGCCGGGCCACGGCGGACTGCTCGACCGGATCGACAGCCTGACCTTCACCGCGCCTTTGTTCTTCCACGCGCTCTTCTACCTGCACGGCGCCTGACGATGAACCGACCGCGCTGGACCCATCTGCTGCGGCTCGCCTTCGTCGTGCTCTTCGTGCGACCGGTGATGCTGGCCGCCGTCGGCCTCAGCGTGCGCAACCGCGAGCGCCTGCCGGGCGAAGGCCCGGCCATCATCGCGGCCAACCACAACAGCCATGCCGACACGCTGGCGCTGATGGCGCTGTTTCCACTGAACCACCTGCACCTGGTGCGCGCGGTCGCGGCGGAGGATCATTTCCGAGAAGACACACTGATCGGCTGGGTGGCGCGCAACCTGCTCGGCATCCTGCCGATCAGCCGTGCAGGCGCGAAGAAGGGCGCCGACCCGCTGATCCCGGTCGTCGAGGCGCTCGATCAGGGCGCGATCCTGATCATCTATCCGGAGGGAACCAGGGGTGAGCCGGAAAAGCCGCAATCGTTCAAGCGCGGCATCGCGCATCTGCGCCAGCGCCGACCGGATGTCCCGGTGATCCCGATCTTCCTGCAGGGCTTCGGCAAGCTGCTGCCGCGCGGCGCGTGGATTCCGGTGCCGTTCTTCTGCGACGTCGTAATCGGCGAACCGCTGCCGGAGGCGGCCGACCGGAAGGCGATGATGGCCAACCTGGAGGGCGCGATCACCGCCCTTGCAAGCCAGGTCCCCGATACGGTATGGGAATGAAACCCGCCGGAATTCCGGGCGTCTTTAACTGTTCCGGAACAATTTTTTCTCCGAAATCGCATCAGACCGTTGACAGGGCGCGAGGCTATGCCTATCTCGGCGCCGTGCTGTTAGCACTCGCTTATGGCGAGTGCTAACACGATCATCATTTTCAGAAACGAGGCCCAGACGCCTCACAGACAATAGGGAACTGGATAAGATGCATTTCCGCCCGCTTCACGACCGAGTTGTCGTTCGCCGTGTTGGTTCCGAAGAGAAGACATCCGGCGGTATCATTATCCCCGATACGGCCCAGGAAAAGCCCCAGGAAGGCGAGGTTGTCGCAGTCGGCCCGGGCGCCCGCGGAGACGACAACGAGCTGATCGCGCTCGACGTCAAGGTCGGCGACCGGATCCTTTTCGGCAAGTGGTCCGGCACAGAAGTCAAGATCGATGGCGAGGAGCTCCTGATCATGAAGGAGTCCGACATTATGGGCATCATCGAGAACAGCGGTTCGGCCAAGAAGAAGGCCGCCTGATCACCGTTTCCAGACAAATTCACAAGATTGAGGTACCAAAGAAATGGCTGCTAAAGACGTCAAATTCTCCACGGACGCCCGTGAGAAGATGCTGCGCGGCGTGGACATTCTTGCCAACGCGGTGAAAGTGACGCTCGGCCCGAAAGGCCGCAACGTCGTTCTCGACAAGTCCTTCGGCGCTCCGCGCATCACCAAGGACGGCGTGACCGTCGCCAAGGAAATCGAACTGGAAGACAAGTTCGAGAACATGGGCGCACAGATGGTGCGCGAAGTCGCTTCCAAGACGAATGACATCGCCGGTGACGGCACGACGACCGCCACGGTGCTCGCCCAGGCGATCGTCCGCGAAGGCGCCAAGTCGGTTGCCGCCGGGATGAACCCGATGGACCTGAAGCGCGGCATCGACATGGCCGTCGCCGAAGCCGTCCGCGACCTGGAGAAGCGCTCCAAGAAGATCAAGACCTCCGAGGAAGTCGCCCAGGTCGGCACGATCTCGGCCAACGGCGACACCGACGTCGGCGAGATGATCTCCGAGGCGATGCAGAAGGTCGGCAACGAGGGCGTGATCACGGTCGAGGAAGCCAAGTCGCTGGAGACCGAACTGGAAGTCGTCGAAGGCATGCAGTTCGACCGCGGCTACCTGTCGCCCTACTTCGTCACCAATGCGGAGAAGATGACCACGGAACTGGAAGATCCGTACATCCTGCTGCACGAGAAGAAGCTCTCCAACCTGCAGGCCATGCTTCCGGTTCTGGAATCCGTCGTACAGTCCTCGCGTCCGCTGCTGATCATCGCGGAAGACGTTGAAGGCGAAGCGCTGGCCACCCTCGTGGTCAACAAGCTGCGCGGCGGCCTCAAGGTCGCGGCCGTCAAGGCTCCGGGCTTCGGCGACCGCCGCAAGGCCATGCTGCAGGACATCGCCACGCTGACCGGCGGCCAGGTGATCTCCGAGGATCTCGGCATCAAGCTCGAGAACGTCACGCTCGACATGCTCGGCACCTCCAAGACAGTCTCGATCACCAAGGAAGAGACCACGATCGTCGATGGCGCCGGCAAG
>DATHRP010000050.1:0-3892 GCA_035465195.1 Afifellaceae bacterium
CCGAAGCGTTATTGCCGCCTAGGCAGGGTCGCGCGCGACGAGGTTCTTCAGCTTGGTGACCGCGACGTCGGGATCCTCGCGATAGGCAATCGTGCCGACGAAGCGCCCGCTGCTGTCGAGCAGGAAGATCGAGGCCGTGTGGTCCATCGTGTAGTCGCCGTCGTCAAGCGGCACCTTCTTGGCGTAAACATGGTAAGCCTGCAGCATGGCGGCGACGTCCGCCGGATGGCCGGTAATGCCGACGATCCGGTCGGAAATGGCGGTGACGTAGTCCTTGAGCACGTCCTGCGTGTCGCGTTCCGGATCGACCGTGACGAAATAGGCCGCCAGCCTGTCGCCGCCGGGGCCGAGCTTCTGCATCCAGCCGTTCAGCTCGTAAAGCGTCGTCGGGCAGACTTCCGGACAGTGGGTAAAGCCGAAGAACAGGGCCGTCGGCTGGCCCTGCAACACCGCTTCGGTGATCGGTTTGCCGTTGTGGTCGACGAGCGCGAACGGCGCGCCGAACGGCTCCCCGGACAGCTGCTCCTGATGGTCGCGGGGTGTAACCAGCAGCGCGCCGATGCCGAGACCGGCGACGGCGACCAGCGCCCAGAGAATAATGCGAAATGTCCGCATTTGGTCGTTCCCCTATTGCGGCGGTTCCTTGGCGCCGATCGGGGCGGCGACGAATTGCACCGTCACCTCGCCGGCCTTCTCGAAGGTCAGCCTCACCAGCACGGACTCGCCCTTCGTGATCGGTCCCTTGAGCTTCATCATCATGATATGAAGGCCGCCGGGTCCGAGTACAACCGTCTCGCCGGGCGCGATGGTGATGCCCTCGCCCATGGGCCGCATCTTCATGACGCCGCCTTCCATGCTCATTTCGTGGATTTCGGCCATGCCGGCAATGTCGGTGCTGGCGGCGACCAGCCGGTCGGGCTCGCTGCCGGTGTTGGTGATGGTCACGTAGCCGCCGCCGGTCGGGGCCTTGGGCGGCGTCGCCCGGGTCCACGGCTTGCTGATTTCCAGGTCGCCGTGCTTCGTCATGTCGTTCGCCATGCCGGCGGACGCGGAAAGGCAAAGAGCGATCGCCGTGGTGATCGACGCGATAAAACGGGTCATATTCGTCTCACTCATAAGGAATTGCGGATGCGGCCCGCCGGCCGCGACTGTCTTCGGTGTCGTCAGGAGCGCCGGTCGCGCTCAGGCCGCAATCGGCGGCGCCCGGCTTCGCGTGACGCCGTCACCGGAGAGCACCGGAACATTCTGGCCTCCTGACGGCATAGAGATAGCGTCCCCGCCGCCCGGCTGCTCAACCGCCACGGCGATCCGGTCCGCGAGACCGCAGCCGCCGCAAGCCCCATGGGCGCAGGCTGCCCCGCAGGCGCAGGCGCCCGAATGGCCGGCAGGATCCTGCCGATCCTGCCCGTTGTCGCCGTTGCCGAGGCAGACCGACAACGCCGTCTGCCATTCCGGCCCGGCCTTGGCCGCGACCAGCGGCAGCGCGAACTGGAACACCAGCGCGATCACGGCAAGCGCTGCCAGCGGCCCGCGCAGTTCGCACAACGCACCGGCGGACTGCCGGCCGGCAACCGCCGATATGTGAGACGAGCAGGTCATCGTGCGACATGCCTACCACGCAGCCCGGACACGCCGCATGCGCCAGATCAACGCATGGTCCCGTCACGCCATCCCGGGCTTTAACAAACCGTTAATTTCCAAAGGTTTGGCGCCCCGCTAGCGGCCAAATCCGTGCCAAATTGACATGCGGCCATCGCATGACAGTCATGACGTCGTTTTCGCTTGATTCGGCTTCGCAAAAGGAACATCTGCACGCGCAGATGAGGTGCACAAGCGCACCTGTCAAAGCAACCGAACATCCACTCCAGGAGATGGTTCCATGAGCGCGATTTCCAATTTCTTCTCCAGCGCGTTCGCCCGCGGACGCAACGGCCGGTCCGACGACCATTTCAATCTCCTCAGCATGCAGGAACGTGCCCGCTTCCGCAATTCGATGCCGGGCGAGACGGCGATGACCGCCGCCACGAGGCTATACGCGAACGGCCGCTAAACGCGGTCCGAACCGGTTTTCGAAGCCCCGCCCGGGAGACCGCGGCGGGGCTTTCGTTTTCAGCGCTGTCGCATCCGCTAGCCCTTGCGTTCCAGGTCCTTGAGATAGCTCAGCGACAGGATCAGGCATTGCGCCAGCACGATGGACGGCGACAAGGGCCGGAAGCGGCGGATCGAATCGTCCCGCACCTTGAAGGCAAGCGAGGAATGCGTCGCCAGCGGAGATCGGCCGCTGTCGGTGATCGCCAGCACCGGGATCCCGCGGTTGTGAACCAGCTTGACGATCTTCACGACATCGGGTGCGTACGGCGCGAAACTCGTTGCAACCAGCAGGTCGCGTTCGGTCATCGCGACCGTCTGTTGCAATGCCATGCCTCCGACGAAATCCACCAGCATCGATTTCAGCTCCAGCCGGGCCAGCCCGTAGGCGATGTAGGCCGCAACCGGAAATGCCCGCCGCTGGCCGATCACGTAAATCATTTCCGCCCTGTCAAGCATCCGCAGCGCCTGCTTCAGATCGTCGTTGTCGATCGAACCGCGAAGCCCGTTCACGGCGTCGATCGACGCCTTGGTGAAATCGTCGAACAGATGCAGCGGGTCGTCCTCAGCAAGCTGCTCCAGGGATTTGTGCTCGGCGTAGATTTCAGAACGCAGTTCCGGCGTTCCCTCGATCAGGCGATGGCGGAAGATCTTCTGGAGGTCGCTGAATCCGCGAAACCCGAACGTTTGGGCGAACCGCACCACGCTTGAGGGCTGCACGTCGTTGCGTTCGGCGATCTCCGCCACCGTCTGCAGCGCGAACTCGTTGGTGTGCTGCAGCGCATACCGCGCGACACGCTGGAGATGCGGGCTGAGGCCGTCGAACCGATCGTTGATCAGCTCGCGAAGCTGGTCGAACGAGATGCTCCCGTCCTGCGCGATAGTCATCAGCGACCACTCCTGCTCACGTCCGGCGCCCCGAATGCCGACGGGACGACTCGCCGACAAGGTGGCTTTTGAGACTTCGAACGTCAATTCGATATGCAGAATTGAATGAATTTTCCATCTTGTGATTGATTGAATTTTCTAATAATTCTGTTTTGAATATTTGTTCAATCATGATCGGGGGAGCGCGGCAGTGGCGAGGATCGGGATAATCGGCGTCGGCCTGATGGGGCACGGGATCGGCGGGAACCTGCTCGCTTGCGGGCATGACCTGACAGTTATCGCGCACCGGAACCGTACGCCGGTCGACGATCTCCTGAGCCGTGGCGCTTCCGAGGCAGCGTCTCCTAAAGCGCTGGCAGAGGCAGTGGACTTCGTTCTCGTCTGCGTCACGGGCTCGCCCCAGCTGGCCGCTGTCGCTGATGGACCTGAAGGTTTCGTCGCCGGACTCAGCCCGGGAATGACGGTGATCGACTGCACCACAGGCGAACCCGATTTGGTTCTCGCCGAGGCGGAAGCGGCTGCGGCCACCGGTGCGCGGTACGCCGATTGCCCGCTGGCGCGCACGCCGGTCGAGGCGGAAAAAGGCACGCTCAACGTGATGGTCGGGGCCGAACCGGCGGTTTTCGAGGATATCCGGCCGATCCTGGAGTGTTTCTGCGAGAACATATTTCACGTCGGTCCGGTCGGCAGCGGAACGCGCATGAAGTTGATCAACAACCTGATCACGATGGGACAGGCCGCCCTGATCGCCGAGGCCATCGCCGCATGCAAGGCTAGCGGAGTCGACCTGCAGGTTTTCTACGACATCATCAGCAAAGGCGGCGGCAACAGCGGCATTTTCCAGATGATCGTCCCCGACTTCATCGAATCGGGATCCTGCGACGGCATGAAGTTCTCGATCGCCAATGCCTCCAAG
>DATHRP010000051.1:0-3420 GCA_035465195.1 Afifellaceae bacterium
GCTCTTGTAGCCGCGCTTGCGCACCGGCTCGTAGTCCGCCGTCAACACCGGCACGCCGGCCCGCGCCGCCCGCCGGACGACCGCCTGGCCGGGTTCGCCCTCGCCGAGGCGGATGACGGCGTCGGCGGCGCGCAGCTGGGCGGCGAGCGGCGCCCGCAGCGGGCCGGCCGGAAACGGCCAGCCATTGCCGATGCCCGCGCCGCCGTCGACTACGACCAGCGTAAGGTCCTTGCGGAGCGACGGATTCTGGAAGCCGTCGTCCATGACCACGATGTCGTGGCCGAGTTCCATGATCAGCCGCGCGCCGGCCGGCCGGTCGCGGGCGACGACGGTCGGCGCCGCGCGCGCCAGCAACAGCGGCTCGTCGCCGACCTGATCGGCCGTCTGGCTTTTTTCCTGGACGAGCAGCGGACCCGGTTCCGTTCCGCCATATCCGCGGGTGAGGAAAGCCGGCTTGCGGCCGATCCGGCGGCAGGCTTCAGCGACCGCGATGGCGACAGGCGTCTTGCCGGCACCGCCGACGACGAAATTGCCGATGCAGATCACAGGAATGCCAACATCGGCCCCGGGCCGGGCCATGCGGGCGCCTGCGATCGCGCCATAAGCGAAGCCGACGGGCGCCAGGGCCCAGCCGGCGATATGGCGCCTGTGCCACCAGAATTCCGGCGCCTCAGGCATCGGCACCCTCCTCCGGAGCGTCGGGCCGGGCGGGAAGATAGGGCGCGAGGGCCGCCATCGTCCGGTCGAGCGCTCCGGCCTGGCGCTCGACGCAGGCGCGCGCCTCGCGGGCAAGCCGGTCGCGTTCGCCCTGGTCGGCGAGCAGCCGGGCCAGCGCCATGGCGAGTGCATCCTCGTCCTCGACACAGACACTTGCGCGCGCGTCCGCCAGCATCGCGAAGATGTCGGCGAAGTTGGCGACATGCGGACCGTGGAGCATCGGCACCCCCGTTTTGGCAGGTTCTATCGGATTATGGCCGCCGAGGGGAACCAGCGAAGCCCCGAGGAAGGCGACCGTCCCGAGCCGCAGCCACAAGCCCATCTCGCCGAGGCTGTCGGCGAGAAAGACCTCGGTATCCCCGCCGATCGGCTCGCCGGCGGACCGGCGGGCGGAAACCAGACCCGCGGTGTGCATTTCCGCAGCGATGGCGTCGCCACGCTCGGGGTGGCGAGGGACGATGATGGTCAACAGGCGCGGCACCTCGCGCCGCAGCCGCCTATGCACGCTCAATATCGTCGTTTCCTCGCCCTCGTGCGTGCTCGCCGCCACAAACACCGGCCGTCCG
Source organism: Afifellaceae bacterium (assembly GCA_035465195.1). Taxonomy (GTDB): domain Bacteria; phylum Pseudomonadota; class Alphaproteobacteria; order Rhizobiales; family Afifellaceae; genus CAMYKZ01. Next base: position 1,284 of record DATHRP010000051.1, read on the forward strand.
CCGATCTCGCCCTGCAGCGCCTCGAGGGCGTCGGCATCGAAATCCGGTGCCGGCACGTCGAATTTCAGGTTGCCCGCGATTTCGACCCGTCCGATGCCGAGATCCTCGAAACGTCGGGCGTCGACCGCCGTCTGGGCGATGCACAGGCCGATCCTCCGCATGATGGCGCGACCGAGCGGGCCGGAACTGCGCCATCGACGCCAGGAGCGCTCGGACATGCGGGCATTGACTAGCACGAAGGGAACGGACCGCCTGCGCAGCCGGCCCAGGATGCCGGGCCATATCTCGCTTTCCACGAAGAGCGCGAGCTCCGGCTTCCAGTGATCGAGAAAGGCGGTTACCGGGCCGGGCAGGTCGAGCGGCACATACTGGTGCACCGCGCCGTCCGGAAGCCGGCGATCGGCGATCGCCGCGGAGGTGACGGTTCCGGTCGTCAGCAGCACCCCTACGCCGCGCCCGCGCAATCGGTCGACCAGCGGCAGGACCGCGTTGGTCTCGCCGATGCTTGCGGCATGGGCCCAGACCAGCCGGCCCTCGGGCCGCTCCAGGCCGGCAATTCCAAACCGCTCGCCCGACCTGGCGGGGTCTTCCTTGCCGCGACCGGCGCGCCAGCGCACCATCAGCGCCATCAGCGGCTGGACCGCAGCCCCACCGAAAGAATAGATGCCGGTGACAAGCCAGCCGATCATGACGGCTCCAGGCCGGCCAGGGCGTCGGCCGTCTCCTGTGTCCGGTTCATCTCCGCCTCGACCGCCAGCCGGGCGGCTTCAAGTTCGGGATCGCCGTCGTCGGCGCGCACGTAGATCGGGCGGCCGACGGCGATTCCGCCGCGCCCGAAAGGCAGCGGAATGCGCGTCCGGTCCCAATTGTCCAGTTCGATGAAACGGCGGGTCGCGACCGCCACCGGCACGATGGGCCGGCCGGAATGCAGGGCGAGCGTGACGATGCCCAGACCGCAGCGTCGCGGCGTGCCGCGCGGCACGTCGGCGGTCTGGGCCGCCGTTATGCCCTCGGCCAAAACGGACTTCATGCGCAGGAACCCGGCCGCGCCGCCCTTCTTCGCGGACTTCTTCCGGCTGCGCCCACCCGATCCGCGGATCACGCCGAGCCCCATGGACCGCGCCGCGGCGGCATTGATCTCGCCGTCGGCGGAACGGGAGACCAGGACGGTCACAGGGTGGTCCCTGCGGCGCGCCAGCGGAACCATGAGATGACGGCCGTGCCAGGATGCGAGGATGAATGGCATGTGATCGTAGACGGGCTGGTAATGGTCATCCGGATCGGTGGAAAAGCGGGTCGTCGCCCAGACGAACTTGAGGTAGGCGGCAAGCAGGAAGCCGGCCGTGCCAAGCACGAGCTTAGAGCGCCCTATTGTCTTCAGCATGCCGTGTTCTTTGTCAGGCCCCGTCGGCCTAATCGCTTGCCGCAATGAGGGCCGGGCCGTCAACACCGATCTGGGCGCGGAACATGCGGGCATAGGTCCCGACTTCGCGAACGAGCTGGTCATGACGGCCCTGCTGTTCGATCCGGCCGTCACCCATGACGCAGATCCGGTCGGCCTTCTGCACCGTGGACAGGCGGTGGGCGATCATGATCACAGTGCGCCCCTCCAGCAGCGTCTCCATGGCGCGCTGCACCTTGGCCTCGGATTCGGCGTCGAGCGCGCTGGTCGGCTCGTCGAGCAGCAGGATCGGCGCGCCCCGCAGCATGGCGCGGGCGAAGGCGATGCGCTGCTTTTCGCCGCCGGACAGCCGGCTTCCGTCCTCGCCGACGCGGGTCTCGTAGCCGCGCGGCAGCGCGGCGATGAAATCGTGCGCGGCGGCCGCCTTGGCGGCGTCGACGATGCGGTCCATGCCAGCGCCTTCCGAACCGTAGGCGATGTTGCTGGCGATGCTGTCGTCGAACAACACCGGATCCTGGGTGAGCAACGCGATCTGCGAGCGCAGGCTGGCCAGCGAGACCTGGCTGATGTCCTGGCCGTCGATCAGAACCTGGCCGTTCTGCGGATCGAAGAAGCGCAGCACCAGGTTGAGCACCGTGCTCTTGCCGCTGCCGCTCGGACCGACCAGCGCGATCTTCTCGCCCGGCGCGATATCGAGGTCGAACCCGCTCAGGATCGGCGCATTCTCCTCGTAGG
>DATHRP010000052.1:0-2467 GCA_035465195.1 Afifellaceae bacterium
CTGACAAGCTTTGCCATCACCTCGTGAGAGGCATGGCTCATATTGATGCGGAAGATGTCGGCGCCGGCCTCGAAAAGCGCCGAAATGGTTTTTGCGTCGTTTGAGGAGGGACCGAGTGTTGCGAGAATCTTGACCTTGCGATTCCGCCTCATCGGCCGCCGACACCGCGATTGGTCGGCTCTGTCAGCTGAACGGTCCAGCTCGACTGAGTTCCGGTATCGACCTCGAAAAACCCGGTCTTCTGGAACCCGCGGGCAAGACAGTCGCCGACGCCCTCAATGGTGAATTCCTTGTCGCGGGTGCACATGAAGGCCCGCCCGGCCCATTCACCTCCCTGATCGTAATCGGTGGCGTAGACGTAATAATATCTCGCGCTCAGAACACCGGCCAACAATGTCTCGCAATTGTTCTCGTTGATGTTCCACCAGCCCTCGGTCATCCATTCGTCGCCGGACTTGTAACCGATCGCCACTCCTATCCTGCTGGCCGTCTTGTTGCACAGGCGCAGGTCGGCCTGCGCCGAGAACACCCCTACCGTGGTTGCAAGAAAACCAGCAAAAGCCGCCGCCATGCCAAAACGAAGTAGTTTCATAGCTTCGATTTCACCATGTTATGCACGGATTCGAATTCCCCCGTCGCCCCATAAAACCGGCCGGACAGCCATCCAAACGAAACCCGAAATATCGTTATTAGACAGTTAACCGGTTAATTCAAAGTTACCCATGCCTGATATTTGCGCACTCGTCAAACAGTCAGCATCGTCCGCCAGGCGATTTTTTCTCCCCTTTTTCCCTTCGTAGAATAGTGAAAGCCATCGGCTCGCCTGACACGCCGACTTCCCCCGGATTACCGCGGCGTTCGCGGTCTTGCGAAGGCGATTCCCACGAAGATGGAGAGTGCACCAAGGAATTGTGTCAAGCCTATGGCTTCCTCGAGAATCAGCCAGCCGAGCGCTGCGGCGGCAACACCTTCGACGAAGATGACGAGAGCGGAAAAAGCAGCCGGTAAATAGCCGAGCGCAAACGACAGCAGACCCTGTCCGCCGGCATGGCTTATCAGCGCCAGCGCGACCAGCGCGGCGACGCCATAAATGGTCGCGGGCCGGAAGCCGTTTTCCAGGGTGACGGCAACTGCCAGCAGCACGACCGCCGTGACGATCGTCGACAGGAACAGCGTCTGGCCGGATCCGAATGTCCGTCTTGCGCGGCGGACCGCGAGAAAATTGGCGCCGAAGAAGAATGAGGTGACGATACCGCAGAGATCGCCGTAAAGATTTTCGGGTCTTAGCGTGATCGTTCCGCCGATCAGGCAGGCCATTCCCACAAGGCCGAGGGCAAGCCCGGCCAGCACGCGACGTTCGACCTGTTCCCCGATCAGGAGGCTCGAGCCGAGGACGACCCAGACCGGTGCCAGCGTGGCCAGGAATGTCGCGTTGGCGACGCTGGTGTTGACGATGGCGAGATGCCAGAAGATCAGGTCGCCGGCAAACATCAGACCGGCGATGGCGATCGCCCAGTTCGCGCCGCGATCAGCGGCTGACGATCTTATCGCAGCGGATGAACCGGCAGCGCGGCCGGTGCGGTCGCGGTAAGCCCAGAGCCACAGCACCGGCAATGCCAGGAACACGCGCCAGAAGGCGCTGGTCATCGGACCGACCTCGGCGAACCGCACGAAGATCGGTGAAGCGCCCATTCCGACCGCGCCCAGGATCAGAGCGAGAAATGCGACAATTCCCGGATCGAACCCCTGTGGACGGGATTGCTCCAGCCGGCTCATGGCATCGGTCCGCCGCACCGCACGCCGGGCCGGATAGCGAAAACTATACCGCTTTCCGGTTGGGGGACTGGTGGACTGCCGCAACTGTGCCTATCATGGAAGGGTGGCGTAGCCACGATGTGTATCATCTGACCGGATCACCCATGTCCGCTGACGTTTCGCCCGGCCACTGCGACGGGGACAGCTTCAATTCGCACGAAATCATCGACGGCGACAAGGCCGGCGGCCTGATCATACTTGGCGATCACGCCTCCAATGCCCTGCCGGCGTCGTATGACGGCCTCGGCCTGGACCCCGCCGAACTCGAGCGCCATATCGGATACGATATCGGGATCGGGCCGCTCTGCAGGGCGCTTGCCGAGCGATTTCGGGCCCCGGCAGTGCTAAGCTGCTTTTCGCGGCTCCTGATCGACCCAAACCGTGGCGAGGACGATCCGACGCTGATCATGCGCTTGTCGGATGGGGCGGTGGTGCCCGGCAACGCCCATGTCGACGATCTTGAGCGCGAACGTCGGCTGAACCGTTATTACAGGCCGTATCATGCGGCGCTCACGGAGATGATCGATGTGTGCCTGGCGGCCGGGCGCCCGCCCGTGCTGCTTTCAGTCCATTCCTACACCGCTGTCTGGCGAGGCAATCACCGGCCATGGCACTGTGGTGTGCTGTGGGATAAGGATCCGCGATTCGCAGT
>DATHRP010000053.1:0-5103 GCA_035465195.1 Afifellaceae bacterium
CTATTACTGGTGCCGGCCGGCGCGCGAACAGGTGGCCTGGTTCAAGAAGCACGTGCCGGTCGATCCGACGGCGCTGCCGCCGGTGCTCGACGTCGAATGGACGCCATATTCCAAGACCTGCCGCAAGCGTCCGTCGAAATCGGAAGTGCTTCGGGAGATGCGGATCTTCCTTGAAGAGCTTGAGCGCTACTACGGCAAGAAGCCGATGATCTACACGTCAGTCGACCTGCACAGGGACGTGCTGGTCGGTGAGTTCCGCGAATACCCGATGTGGGTCCGCTCGGTCGCAGGGTATCCGTCGACGAAGTATACCAAGCGGCACTGGACGCTCTGGCAGTTCACCGGAACCGGCCGGGTCCGCGGCGTCGACGGCGAGGTTGACCGCAACGTCTTCGCGGGCACCCGCGAGCAATTCGATCAATGGGTGGCGGGCGAGACACCGCATTACGCTCTGCACCGCCTCTGAAGGCCTGTCATGCTGAAGCCCGAGGGCATCCTGGAGACCGCTGTCTATGTCGACGACATGGCGGCGGCGCACGACTTTTATCACGGCGTGCTGGGGCTAGAGCGGATGCTGGAGGACAAACGGCTCAGCGCCTACGACGCCGGCGACCGCTCGGTCCTGCTGATCTTCGAGCGCGACGGGGCGATCCAGGATTTCGAGACGCCCGGCGGTGTCGTGCCGGGCCACAATTCCGTCGGTCCGGCGCATTTCGCCTTCAGGATCGATCCGGAAACCTATGAGCGGTGGAAGCTGCACCTTCAGGCGCGGGACGTAACGATAACCAGCGAGGTCGACTGGGGCGAGCGCGGCAGGAGCCTCTATTTCAACGACCCCGACGGCAACGTGCTGGAACTGGCGACACCGGGTCTGTGGCCGAACGGCAGAACGTGATCCGATAGCCGCTTGATCGGCCGTGGGCCGGGTTTATTGTGCTGTCCAGCATTCCGACTGGATACGACAATGATCCCGAACGACCTGCCGAGCTTCAATTTCAATCTGGGCGAGACCGCAGACATGCTGCGCGACAGCGTGCGGGCCTATTCGCAGGACCGGATCGCGCCGCTCGCCGAGAAAATCGACCGCGAAGACTGGTTTCCCCGTGAACTATGGCCGGAGATGGGAGAACTCGGCCTGCACGGCGTAACGGTTTCGGAAGAGGACGGCGGCGCCGGCCTCGGATACCTGGAACATTGCGTTGCCATGGAGGAGGTTTCGCGCGCTTCCGGCTCGATAGGGCTTTCCTATGGCGCGCATTCGAACCTCTGCGTCAACCAGCTCTATCGCTGGGGCACGACCGAGCAGAAGGCGCGCTACCTGCCGAAGCTGATCTCCGGCGAGCATCTGGGCGCGCTCGCCATGTCGGAGCCGGGTGCCGGATCCGATGTCGTCTCCATGAAGCTGAAGGCGGAGAAGAGGGGCGACCGCTACGTGCTGAACGGCACGAAGTTCTGGATCACCAACGCGCCGCAGGCCGACACGCTGATCGTCTATGCCAAGACCGATCCGGACGCCGGCCCGCGCGGCATAACCGCGTTCCTGATCGAGAAGGGTTTCGCCGGGTTTTCCATCGCCCAGAAGCTCGACAAGCTCGGCATGCGCGGTTCGGAGACCGGCGAACTGGTGTTCGACAATTGCGAAGTCCCGGAGGAAAACGTGCTCGGCGCGGTGGGCAAGGGCGTCAATGTGCTGATGTCCGGCCTCGATTATGAGCGCGCCGTACTGGCCGCGGGGCCGCTTGGGCTGATGCAGGCGGCGCTTGATATCGTCATTCCCTACGTTCACGAGCGCAAGCAGTTCGGCCAGCCGATCGGCACCTTCCAGCTGATGCAGGGCAAGATCGCCGACATGTACGTGACCACCAATGCCTGCCGGGCCTACGTCTATTCCGTGGCGCAGGCTTGCGACCGCGGCGAGACGACCCGCGAGGATGCAGCGGGCGCTATCCTCTATGCCTCGGAGAAGGCGACCCTGGTCTGCCTCGACGCGATCCAGTGTCTCGGCGGCAACGGCTATATCAACGAATATCCGACCGGGCGGCTGTTGCGGGACGCCAAGCTTTACGAAATCGGCGCGGGCACGTCGGAAATCCGCCGCATGCTGATTGGCCGCGAGATTTTCGAGAAGACGGCGTGAGCGGCGCGCCATGGCGATCACCACACGGGAGTTGACCGCGGATCGCTGGGACGATCTCGTCACCCTGTTCGGGCCGGAGCGCGGCGCGCAGGGTGGCTGCTGGTGCATGTGGTGGCGGATGACGAGCGCCGAATTCGAGAAGGCGTCGCGGGAGAGCCGCCGCGACGCGTTTCGCAAGCTGCTCGATGACGGCATGCCGCTCGGCGTTCTGGCCTATGACGGCAAGGCGCCGGTCGGCTGGTGCGCCGTCGGGCCGCGCGACAGCCTGCCGAAGCTGATACGCTCGCGCGTCGCCGGTCCGATCGATGGCGAGACCGACGGCGTGTGGATGATCAACTGCTTCTTCATCGACAGGGACCGTCGCGGCGACGGGCTGATGCGCACTCTGATCGACGCTGCTGCCGACATGGCGGTCAGGCACGGCGCCAGGGCTGTCGAAGCCTGTCCCATCGACACGGAGCGCAAGCTGATATGGGGCGAAGGCTATATCGGACTGGCGCAGGCTTTCTCGGCGGCCGGTTTCAGCGAGATTGCGCGCCGTTCGCCGACCCGGCCGCTTATGCGCAGGGTGCTCCAGCGCGATCAATAGGTCAGTTTTGGCCCCCAGTCTCCGCGCCCCTCCGGCGTTAGATCGAAAATGTTCCAGATCGGCCAGATCCGGTCGACATGGCGGGGATGGCGGCCCGGCTGATCGACGTAGAGCATTTCGGTGCTGTAGAAGTGCCGGATGTCTCCGTTCCGCCGGACGAAGATGTTGGCGGCGGGGATCTGCCGGCCGTCCGGCGTCTCGGCGAAATAATCTGTATTGTAGCTGTTGGCCGCTGAAGACAGCAGACGGATCCCGTTCCAGCCGCGGCTTTCGGCGAATTCGGCGATGCGCCCGATCGGGCTCTTCGCCACCACGGCGATATTCATCCTGTTCTCGATATGCTTGCGAATTCCGTCAAAACCGTCGATCAGCGACGTGCAGGCGGGGCAGGGCCTTTCGTCGTCGGGTCCGAACATGAAGCTGTAGAGGAACAGGCTGTCCTTGCCCGGTTCGAACAGTTCGGACAGGCGGATCGTGCGCTCGCCACCGTTCCCGATCGTCGCAAACTCATAATCTTCCGCGACCTTTCCGCTGGCCGGCAGGGCCTGTCGCATGGCGACGACTTCGCGCAACTGGTCTTCCAGCGCCAGTTCGGCCGCAAGCAAGGTATCTCTTGCATCCCGGTAAGCCTTGTCCTCGCCGGGGAATCTCCTGTCGTGAAGTGAGTGCATCGTTGTCTCCCATGACTCGATGCCATTAATTAACAAAAATGTTAAATAATATTCAAGCCCGGATTTTCCATCCGGCTGTTCCAGCCGCCTGCAGGATGTGCCATTTTTGCCATGACGGGTTGAGAGGAGACGCGAATGGTCCATACCGTAGCGGCGAACGGGGCAAATATCCCGGCGATCGGTCTCGGGACCTGGCCGATGAGCGGTCAGGAATGCATCGGAGCTGTTCAGTCGGCACTTGATGCGGGTTATCGCCATGTCGACACGGCGGCGATGTATAACAACGAGGCCGATGTGGGTGAGGCGATAGCCGGCCACAGACTGCCGAGAAACGAGATCTTCGTGACGACCAAGGTCTGGTACGACCAGATCGGCGACGGCGACCTGCAGCGCTCCGCTGAAACCAGCCTCCGGAAACTGAAGATGGACGATGTCGATCTTCTGCTGATCCATTGGCCGAACAGCCGTATACCGCTGGCGGAGTCGATAGGAGCGCTTTGCGATGCACGCAGGCGAGGACTGGCCCGTCATGTCGGCGTTTCCAATTTCCCGACAGCGCTGCTTGCCCAAGCAATCTCGCTGGCCGAAGAGCCGCTCTGCGTGAACCAGGTCGAGTATCACCCGTATCTCAATCAGGACGCCGTGCTGGCGACGTGCCGAAAGAACGGCATGGCGATGACGTCCTACGCCCCGATCGCCCGCGCCGGGACCTTGCTCAACGAATCTGTGATCCGGGAGATCGCGCGCGAGAAAGGCCAGGATAAAGCCCGGATCGTGCTGCGCTGGCATATCCAGCAGGATCAGGTCGTGGCGATCCCGAAGTCATCCGATCCGGCCCGTATCCGGTCCAATATCGACCTCGATGGTTTCGAGCTCAGCGAAGACGAAATGGCGCGGATATCGGCGTTGTCAAAACGCGACGGGCGGACCATCGATCCCGAATGGGGTCCGCAATGGGATGCCGCTGAATAATGACAAGAACCGACCCGACGATCCGGCCGGCATCGGGCGTGCAGGGAGAGAGCCTTGGGTGAGGGGACGGATCTGAACCTGAGCGACAGCCTCGGACAGCTTGAAGGCCTTCTGTTCCAGCTTGCCGATTACATGATGCTTGAATGGACGCTCTATCAGCTCGGCGTCATCATCGGTACCGTCATCCTGGCGGTGCTGGTGGGCCGTGCGGTTGAGGGGCGGCTCGAAGCGCGCGTGCGTGAAATTCGCGGCAAGCCGCGCCTGCTGCGATTCCTGGCTATCGTCCTGCGCCGAACCGTCTGGATCGTCATGGCACTCGGTCTCTGGGTCGGAGTCTATGTCATACAATCCATGACATGGCCGAGCCGGAGCTATCTCGTCGGGCTCGCCGCCTATCTGGTGACCGCATGGGTCATCATTTCCATTCTCTCGCGGGTGGTCCGCAACCGGTCGCTGGCCCGCTTTATCGCGCTGATCGCCTGGATCCTCGTCGCATTACAGGCGACCGGGACGCTGTCCGATGTCACCGCCGTGCTCGATGCCGCCGCACTCAACATCGGCGACATGCGGATATCGATCCTGCTTGTGATCAAGACGGCGATCATACTGGGTCTCTTGCTTTGGGGCGCCGCGGCGCTCGGCAGTTTTGCCGAACGTCAGTTGGCCTCCAGCAACGACCTGACGCCGACCGTCAGTGTCCTTCTCGGCAAGCTGATCAAGATCATGCTCGTCGT
>DATHRP010000054.1:0-7801 GCA_035465195.1 Afifellaceae bacterium
CGATGAGCCCGGCGACCCTGCTCACCGCGCTGAACGAATTCGGTCACGACAATGGCATCGGCCGGCTCGACCTGGTGGAAAACCGCTTTGTCGGCATGAAGTCGCGCGGCATCTACGAGACGCCGGGCGGCACCATCCTGCTCGCCGCCCACCGGGCGATGGAGAGCCTGACGCTGGACCGCGAGGCGATGCACCTGAAGGACCAGCTGATGCCGCGCTATGCGGAGTTGGTCTATTACGGCTTCTGGTTCTCGCCCGAACGCGAGATGCTGCAGGCGCTGGCCGACAAGAGCCAGGAGAAGGTGGAAGGCACCGTGCGGCTGAAGCTCTACAAGGGCAATGTCATCGTCACCGGCCGCGAAAGCGAGCAGTCGCTCTACAGCGAGGAACTCGTCACCTTCGAGGACGATCGCGGCGCCTACGATCAACGCGATGCCGAGGGCTTCATCCGGCTGAACGGACTGCGGCTCAGAACGCTTGCCATGCGCGACCGCCTGAAACGCTGAACCGCCGCGAAGCCGGCGCCGGCGCCGGCGAGGGCGTGATCACGCTCTGAGCGCCATCCGCTGACCCTCGTCCGACTCTGCGACCAGGCTTTCGATCAGTGCCGCGAGCCGGTCCGCACTGATCGGCAGGTCGAGCACCCGGTCGATCCCGGCCTGATCAAGCGTGTCCTGGTCGACCGGGTTTGCCGGGTTGTTCAGGGCCAGGACAGGGATACGGCATCCGGTCTCCACGCCGGCCAGGTTGACCGCCTGCACGAGATCCGTCGCGGCCCCGCCGGGGCCGGGGAATTCGGCGATGACCAGCGAAGGCCGCAGTTCACGCACGAGCGCTGCCGCGATCAGGCCGTTGTCGACGATGAAATAGGTATGATCGGTGTGTTCAAGCGCCTGCTCCACGGGCCGCTGGCTTGCGCTGCCGGCGACGGCGACCTGGATAACCTTGCCGCTGCCGCCTCGGCGCGCGGCGCGCAGGCCCTTCTGGCCACCGACCTCGTTGTCATTCGACTGCTCCTTGCCGCCCGCCGAACGCGCCTTGTGGAGCGTGTCGGTGATGATCCGCAGAAGGTCCGCTGAGCGGGCGGATTTGACAATCTGCTCACAGATACCGCCTGTCTTTCGCGACGCGCCCTCCGCTGGACGATCGACCGAAACCATGATCACCAGCGCGGTCGAGCCGATCTGCCGGTCGGCACGGATCCTCAGCGCCACGTCCATCCCGTCGGAGGAATCGCTCTGCATGTCGGTCAGGTCGCGGTCGAGCAGGACCATTTCGTAAGGCCGGTCCTCGCCGGCCGCGGCGATCAGCATGTTGAGCGCACTGTCGCCGGATTTCGCCGTGTCCGCGGCAAATTCCCAGGCTCCGATCTTCTCCGCCAGAACCTGGCCGCCGGTCTCGTTGTCGTCGACCACGAGAACGCGCGCGCCGCGCAGATCGTCCGGCGCTCCGGCGGCCGGTTCCGCCTCGCGTTCCACCGGCAGCGCAACCGAGAACCAGAACGTCGAGCCGACACCGAGCTCGCTCTCCGCACCCATTTCGCCGCCCATCAGCCCGACCAGCCTTTGCGAGATGGTCAGTCCGAGACCGGTACCCTCGTGGCGGCGGGTGGACGAAGCGTCAACCTGGGAGAACTTTTCGAACACGGTTCCGACGGCATCTTCGGGAATGCCGATCCCCGTATCGACCACCTTGACCAGGAGTTCCGCCGTACCATCGCTTACGGTTCCGGAAACGTCGATCAATACGTGCCCGGCCTCCGTGAACTTGACGCCGTTGCCGACGAGGTTGGTCAGAACCTGCCGGATGCGGCCCGCATCGCCGACGACGATCTGCGGCAGGTCGGGCTGGATCCGTACGATCACTTCCAGCCCCTTCTCCCCCGCCATGGCCGAGATCAAGGTCGCCACGTCCTCGACTGCCTCGAACAGGCGGAACGGCTCGGGATCGAGCGTCACCTCTCCGGCCTCGATCTTGGAGAAATCGAGAACGTCGTTGATGATCGTGAGCAGCGCATTGCCTGACTTGACGATGATGTCGGTGAATGTCCGCTGCTTGTCGTTCAGTTCCGAGCGTTCCAGCAGCTTGGCCATGCCCATCACGCCGTTCATCGGCGTGCGGATCTCGTGGCTCATATTGGCGAGGAAATCCGACTTGGCCTGGTGGGCGGCTTCCGCCTTCTGCATAGCCGCGCGCAATTCGCGCATGGTGCGCGTGATCGCCAGTTCCATCGGGACGAAGATGCAGCAGGCGACAGCCGCGATGATGAAGCCGAGCAACCCGAACGAGACCAGGCCCTGGAATTTCAGCATGTCGAGGTTCCGCAGCCTCAGCGAATCCACGGCCTCGACGGTCTTGCGGATTGCAGGCAGCAGGGTTTCGACGAAATAGTGCTCGCTTGCGAAACGGGCTTCTGCAGCATGTGCATGTGTCCCGGTTTCGTCCGGCATCAGCGGTTCGACTGTTTCGCGGAGCGGTGTCAGGAAATCACGCTGCTGCAGCGCATCCTGCAGCTGCAGCCTGCCGTCGGGGCTCAGCCTGTCTACCTGTCCGCGCGCGTCGGCGAACAGGGTCTCGAGTTGCGACCGCTGCTCCTGTCTGTACAGTTCGGCGTCCGGGCCGTCCTCAGGGCCGGAATGCACATTGAGGGAAAGTCTGCCCGCCTGCGCTTCGATCCCGTTCAGCGAGCGGACGAGTTCGGTGGCGACGGTCAGTTCGTGCTTGGTGTTGTCGGCAGCGAAATTGCGGCCGAAGCCGGCCAGGCCCATGAACGCCAGTGCGCACGCGTAGCCGACCCAACGGACACGCGCGAAGAAATCCGTCGAAGCGTGGGATTCGCTCAAGACAGCCCTCCAGACCGGCGGAACTGTCGCAAGGAGCTGCTAAGATACCATTTAGCCGTGTGTAAGGGTTTGTTAGGATTGAATTTTATGCCATCGGCCCGTTTGACCGCGCAGCCGCGACGACAAGCGGTGAAAATCCCCGTTCGGCTGCCTATATTGGTGGCGAGGACAGATACATGGCATGGTCATTTCCCGTCGGGCGGATCTTCGGCAGCGAGATCCGCATCCATATGACGTTTTTCCTGCTGCTTTTGTGGATCGGCGTCGCCCATTACCAGCAAGGCGGCACCGCAGCGGCGGTCGACGGCGTGCTGTTCATCCTGGCGCTGTTTGCCTGCGTCGTCGCGCATGAATTCGGCCATGTTCTGACCGCCCGCCGCTACGGCATCAGGACGCCTGATATCACCCTTCTGCCGATCGGCGGCGTCGCCCGGCTGGAGCGGATGCCGGAAAAACCGCGCCAGGAGATCCTGGTGGCGCTGGCGGGCCCGGCGGTGAACGTTGTGATCGCCGCGGTGCTGATCCTGTTTCTCGGCGCCCGCGCCGACATGCAGTCGCTGGAATCCCTGCAGAACCCGACCTTGAGTTTCCTTGCCCGTCTCGCCTCGGTGAACCTGTTCATCGCGGTCTTCAACCTCATCCCGGCCTTTCCGATGGACGGCGGCCGCGTGCTCAGGGCGGCACTCGCCATGCGCATGGGCCGGCCCCGCGCCACCCGGGTGGCCGCAACGGTCGGGCAGGCATTCGCCTTCCTGCTCGGGTTCCTGGGCCTCGTCGGCGGTAATCCGATCCTGATCCTGATTGCCTTCTTCGTCTATCTCGCCGCCGGTGCGGAAGCCCAGGCGACCGGGCTTCAGGACGTCGCCCGCAATATGGGCGTGCGCGACAGCATGATCACCCGGTTCGAGCCGCTCGGACCGCAATCGACGATCGGCGACGCCGCCAGGGCGCTTGTGCGCACCACCCAGCACGAATTCCCGGTGATCGACGGCGCCGGGAAGCTGCGCGGCATGCTGACCCGCAACGCCATGATCAAGGCGTTACACGAGTTCGGGCCGGACCATCCGGTGCTCGAGGCCATGGACAGCGACCTGCCGACTGTGGCGCTCGGCACGCGCCTCGACAAGGCGCTGGAGGCGCTGCAATCCGGCAATGCGCCGGCTGTCGGCGTGATCGGTACCGACGGAACGCTCGCCGGCTACATCACGGCGGAGAATATCGGCGAACTGATGATGATCCGCTCCGCGAGCCCGGATCGCGCTCTTGGGCCCTCGCCCGCCGAATAGGCCTGTACCGCAGCGCACAAATCGGCTATTGAGCCGCCGTTCTCCGAGGAATTGATAATATGACATCGGCGCTTCGCAACGTCGCCATCATCGCGCATGTCGACCATGGCAAGACAACACTGATCGACGTCCTGCTCAGGCAGTCGGGCGCTTTCCGCGCCGGCCAGCAGGTCGAAGAGCGGGCCATGGACTCCAACGACCTGGAGCGCGAGCGCGGGATTACCATCCTTGCCAAGGTTACTTCGCTGGAATGGAAGGATGCCCGCATCAACATCGTCGACACGCCGGGCCACGCCGATTTCGGCGGCGAGGTGGAGCGCATCCTTTCCATGGTCGACGGCGCCATCCTGCTGGTCGACGCCGCCGAAGGGCCTATGCCGCAGACCAAGTTCGTGCTCGCCAAGGCGTTGGCGCGCGGCCTGAAACCGATCGTCGTAATCAACAAGATCGACAAGCCGGACGCCCGGCCCGATTTCGTGCTCGACGCCGTCTTCGATCTCTTCGCCGCCCTCGATGCCAGCGACGATCAGCTCGATTTCCCGGTGCTCTATGGCTCCGCCAAGCAGGGCTGGATGGCTGCCGAGCCGGCCGGCCCGAAGGACAGCGTCGGTCCGCTGCTCGACCTGGTGCTCGACCATGTCGGCGAGCCGGAGGTTGAAGAGGGGCCATTCCGCATGCTGGCGACGACGCTCGCCGCCGATCCGTTCCTGGGCCGGCTTTTGACCGGCCGCATCGCGTCCGGCTCCGTCCGGGCAAACCAGTCCGTCAAGGCGCTTTCGCGCGACGGCGCAATGGTCGAGAATTTCCGCGTCTCCAAGGTGCTCGCCTTCCGCGGCCTCGAACGCCAGCCGATCGACGTCGCCGAAGCCGGCGATATCGTCACCCTGGCCGGCATGGCCGAGGCCACCGTCGCCGACACGATCTGCGATCCGTCCATCAGCGAACCGATCGCCGCCCAGCCAATCGACCCGCCGACATTGTCGATGACCTTCCGCATCAATGACGGGCCCTATGCCGGCCAGGAGGGCAAGAAAGTGCAGAGCCGGGTGATCCGCGAGCGGCTGTTGCGTGAGGCGGAGGGCAATGTCGCCCTGCAGGTCACGGAAGGCGACGACAAGGAGTCCTTCGAGGTCGCCGGGCGCGGCGAACTGCAGCTCGGCATCCTGATCGAGACCATGCGCCGCGAGGGTTTCGAACTCACCATCGGCAAGCCCCGTGTCGTCTTCCGCGAGGGCGACAATGGAGAACGGCTGGAGCCGATCGAGGAAGTTGTCATCGACGTCGACGACGAGTTCACCGGCGCGGTGATCGAGAAACTGTCGGAACGCAAGGGCGACATGCAGGAAATGAGGCCGTCCGGCGGCGGCCGTACCCGGCTGGTCTTCCACGTGCCCACCCGCGGCCTGATCGGCTATCAGCCGGAGCTGCTTTCCGACACGCGCGGCACTGCCGTACTCAACAGGCTGTTCCATGCCTACGCACCGTGGCGCGGCGATATTGCCGGCCGCCGCACCGGCGTTCTGCTCTCCAACGGCCAGGGCGAGGCCGTCGCCTATGCGCTGTTCAACCTGCAGGATCGCGGGCCGATGATGATCGTCCCGGGCGCCAAGGTTTACCATTCCATGATCGTCGGCGAGCATACGCGCGGCAACGATCTGGAGGTCAACGTGCTGAAGGGCAAGCAGCTCACCAATATCCGCGCCGCCGGCAAGGATGACGCGGTGCAGCTCACCCCGCCGATGAAGATGAGCCTGGAACGGGCGCTGTCTTATATCGCCGACGACGAACTGGTCGAGGTCACGCCGGAATCGATCCGGCTGCGCAAGGCGATCCTCGACCCGCATGAGCGCAAGCGCGCCGAGCGGGCACGCGCCAGCGCGGCGTGACGGCGCACCGGAAAGCGCAGGAAAGCGCCGCCGTCACCTTTTGTGATCGAAACCCTCAACTTACCCTTTGACGTTGAACGCGAGGCTTAATAGCCTCGGCATATGAGCGGTCTCGTCATCGATATTCGCCGGGCCCAGCCCTCGGATGCGGAAAGCCTAGCCGATGCCTATGCGGCGTCGTGGACGGAAGCCTATTGCGGCATCATTCCGGCGGTACAGCTGAAGCGCATGATCGCGCGGCGCGGCCCGACCTGGTGGTACGACGCCGCCCAGCGCCGCCGCAATGTCCTGGTACTGGACGCCGGCGCCAAGATCTCCGGCTACGCCACCTTTGGCCCGGCGCGCATGGACACGCGCATGGACGGAAGGGCCGACGCGGGCGAGATCCAGGAGCTCTATCTGGTCCCGGAATATCAGGGCATCGGCCTCGGCGGCCGGCTGTTCAAGGCCGCCTGCGCGGCGTTGCGTCGCCAGTCCTACAAGCGCGCGCTGATCCGCACGCTGGAGGAGAACGACCGCGCCATCCGCTTCTACGAGGAACGCGGCGGCAAGCTGATCGGCCGGATCGAGGAGAAGATCGGCGGCAAGGCCATGCAGCTTCTCGTTTACGAATGGAAGCTGTAGCCCGACCGCCGAAAGTGGCATTGCGCTGACGTTCCGCCGCGGTTAGTCCGGTGCGACAGGGACAAGACCAACAACGGACGCCTCAGCCATGCGCCTCGACGCCATATCCATCGGCACCAACCCGCCCGACGACATCAATGTAGTCATTGAGGTTCCCGTCGGCGGCGAGCCGATCAAGTACGAGATGGACAAGGAGGCCGGCACCCTGGTCGTCGACCGCTTCCTCTACACGCCGATGCGCTATCCCGGCAATTACGGGTTCGTTCCGCACACGCTCTCCGACGACGGCGACCCGATCGACGTGCTGTGCGCCTCCACCCGTGCGCTGATTCCCGGCTGCGTCATCAATTGCCGACCGATCGGCGTGCTCCTGATGGAGGACGAGGCCGGCGGCGACGAGAAGATCATCGCGGTTCCGAGCGCCCACCTGACCCGGCGCTACGAGAAGGTCGCCAGCTATTCCGACCTGCCGGAAATCACCACCGTGCAAATCGAACACTTCTTCGCCCACTACAAGGATCTGGAAGGCGGCAAGTGGGTGAAGATCGTCCGTTGGGGCGACGCCGCCGAGGCCCGCAAGATGATCCGCGACGCCATCGAGCGGGCGTCAGGTTAGGGTTTGAAAGGTCCGTCGGCGCTCCGGAACCGCCGGATTGCCGGAACCTGCCGCCCCTACCAGGCCCGCATCGGCTGGCCGGACAGGCGTCCGGTCTTGCCGTGATAGGCCGGCTCATCGACGCCGCATTGGAAATCGGCTGCCAGAGTGTCGGCAATGCCGCGCGCCATGGCATTGGCGTCGGAGTTGACCAGCGCGTCGACATATCCGACCACGCATCCCGGAGTATCGCCGTCCGCGACGCGGCTGACGACAAGCACCTGACCTGTGTCCCGATTGATGTCGTTGCCGCTGTCGCGGCGGATCGAGACCAGCCAGCGCAGGATCGCCGCATAGGGCCTGCCGCCGTTCACGTCGTCGCGAAAGCGCCATTCGACCACGTCGTTGATCGAATTGAAGCTCCCGAAGCTCTCGAACTTGCGATCGGCTTCAGCCGGCTCGTCCGGATCGATGCCATAGGTCACGGACACCCGGGAGTCGCCGTCGTCGACCCGGAGCCAGATCCCGTCGTGGCCCTTGCAATAGGATGTCGCGCCGGCCTCGTAC
>DATHRP010000055.1:0-9666 GCA_035465195.1 Afifellaceae bacterium
CGGGTTGATCTCCTGGATGCGCTCCCAGCCGAAGCCCATGCGGTCGAGCGCGCCGGGTGCGAAATTCTCCACCAGCACGTCGCAGGTCTGGATCAGCCGGGTCAGGACCTCCTTGCCGGTCTCGTTCTTGGAGTTGAGCTCGATCGACCGCTTGTTGTGATTGAGCATCGTGAAATAGAGGCTGTCCGCGCCCGGCTTGTCGACAAGCTGCTTGCGGGTCGCGTCGCCGACGCCCGGCCGTTCGACCTTGATCACGTCGGCGCCGAACCAGGCCAGCAGCTGGGTGCAGGTCGGACCGGACTGCACGTGTGTGAAATCCAGGATTTTGACGCCTTCAAGAGCTTTCATGTGCCTCGTGCCTGTCGTTTTGCTAGTTGAACCTTTTGGTGCCTGTCTACTTCTTCGCGACGACGCTTTGCGGGTTGAGATTGCCGATGCGGCCGCTCTCGGTGCCGGCCTTCTCGTCGATGACGGCGTTGACCAGGGCCGGCCGGCCGGAATCCATCGCCTCGTTGACGGCGCGGCTCAGTTCGTCCGGAGAGGTCGCGTAGTAACCGAGGCCGCCGAAGGCCTCCATCATCTTGTCGTAGCGCGCATCCTTGACGAAGACCGTGGTCGCGACGTCGGAACCGCCGGAGGGATTGACGTCGGTGCCGCGGTAGATGCCGCCATTGTTGAAGACGACTACGCAGATCGGCAGGTTGTAGCGGCAGATCGTCTCGATCTCCATGCCGGAGAAGCCGAACGCGCTGTCGCCCTCGATGGCGAGAACCGGCTGGCCGGTCTCCACCGCAGCGGCGACCGCCTGGCCCATGCCGATGCCCATGACGCCCCAGGTGCCGACGTCGAGGCGCTTGCGCGGCTTGTACATGTCGATGATGGAGCGGGCGAAATCGAGCGTGTTGGCGCCCTCATTCACGAGAATGGCGTCCGGCCGCTCGGCGATGATGGTGCGCAGCGCGCCGAGCGCGCCGTGGAAATCCATCGGCGCGTTGTTGTTCTGCAGTTGCGGCCGCATCTTCTCGATATTCGTGTCCTTCTTCTCGCGGACCATGCCGGTCCACTCGGATGGCGGCGGCGCCCAGTCGCTGCCCATGCCGTCGAGCAGCGCGGAGACGCAGGATCCGATATCGCCCACCAGGGGTGCCGCGATCTCGACGTTGCTGTCCATCTCCTTCGGCTCGATGTCGATGTGGACGAACTTCTTGGGCGCGTCGCCCCACTGCTTGCCCTTGCCGTGCGACAGCAGCCAGTTGAGGCGCGCGCCGATCAGCATGACGACGTCTGATTCCTTCAGCACCAGCGAGCGGGCCGGGCCGGCCGACTGGGGATGATCGTCGGGCAGCAGGCCCTTGGCCATGCTCATCGGCAGGTACGGGATGCCGCTCTTCTCAACGAGGGCGCGGATCTTGTCGTCGACCTGCGCATAGGCCGCGCCCTTGCCGAGGATGATCAGCGGACGTTTGGCGCCCTTCAGAACGTCGAGTGCGCGGGCCACGGATTCCGGCGCCGGGATCTGGCGCGGCGACGGATCGATGACCTCGACCAGCGACTTGCGGCCGGCCTCGGCGTCCATCACCTGTCCGAGCAGCTTGGCGGGCAGATCGAGATAGACGCCGCCCGGACGGCCCGACACGGCGGCGCGGATGGCACGGGCGACGCCGATGCCGATATCCTCCGCGTGCAGGATGCGGTAGGCCGCCTTGCAGAGCGGCTTGGCGATGGCCAGCTGGTCCATCTCCTCGTAATCGCCCTGCTGCAGGTCGACGATCTCGCGCTCCGACGAGCCGCTCATCAGGATCATCGGGTAGCAGTTGGTGGTGGCGTGGGCGAGCGCGGTCAGACCGTTCAGGAAGCCCGGCGCGGATACGGTCAGGCATACGCCCGGCTTCTGCGTCAGATAGCCGGCGATCGCCGCGGCATAGCCGGCATGCTGCTCGTGGCGGAACGACAGGACACGCATGCCTTCGGCCTGCATGAAGCGGCCGAGATCGGTGATCGGAATGCCTGGCACGTTGTAGATCGTGTTGATGCCGTTCAGTTTCAGGGCGTCGATTACCAGGTGAAAACCGTCGGTCAGTTCTCCCGGTGCATCGGCTTCCGCCGCCTTTTCGTCGATGCTTTGCGCAGCGCCTGTTAGAGTCATGTCTGGTTCCCGTTAACGTCTATAAGGTCTAGCCGGCTTCCACGCGCATCGCGCCGCGGCTTTCCAGCCGCGCCCATGTCTTGCGTACGTGATCGTGCAGCCGCATCGTATGTTCGCGCACCAGGGTGCCGGCCAGGTCCGCATCCCGGCTCTCGAGCGCCTCGATGATGTGCATGTGATCGACGACGGAGCGCTTGGCGCGGTCGCTTTCGCCCATTGCCCTCTTGCGAACGGCATACATGTGCTGGAACAGCCCGTCCGCGACGCTCTTCAGCATCGAGCATTTGGACAATTCGAGGATCCGCTGGTGGAACTTGATGTTGGCTTCGGAATATTCGGCGATATCGGCGCGAGCGGCGTGCTGGCTGTATTTTGCGGCTAGCTTGCGGAGCGACTTGATCTCGGCATCGCTGGCATTTTCCGTCACGAGCCGTGCGGCCATGCTTTCCAGCGCCGCCCAGACGACGATCATCTCCAGCACTTCCTCGAGCGACTTGCGTCGCACGAACACGCCCCTGCGCGGCTGGATCTCGACGAACCCGTCCTGCTCGAGACGCGCCAGCGCCTCGCGGATCGGCGTGCGCGAAATGCCGAGCTGTTCCGCCATCTTGCGCTCGTCGAGGCGCAGGTCGGCGTCTTCCTGGTAGATGTTCATGTCGAGGATCGCGGTGCGCAGGACCTCGTAGATGTGATCCTTCAACGTAAAGTTCACCGCAACGGGCTTCAGTTTTACGCTACGCGCCATCGCCTGCTATTCCGTCCCTCAGACCGGTTGTTGCCGACCCATTCAAAGGCTGGCCGACGTCTGGTCCCTACCGCCAAAACCGGCTTATCGTTATGTGGTGTACCATAAACCGATTGAATCGCGATCCGCAATCCCTTTGTTTAACGGCACGTTATTTCATGCCGAACCCCTTGTAAAAGCATGATTTTTTGTCGGACTTTTGGTATCTGGTATGCCAATTCCGTGCATGACGAGCTGCTGGACCGAGGCCCCGCGACTTGCTCCGCCGCATTCGTCCCGGCTTCGAAAACGGTCGCCTGAATTCGGCTGAACCGCCTTCCGTTCCGCAGCAACTGCGCTTAGAGGTTCGCCACGGACCATTCGAAATCAAACGGGAGCACCAAATGATTCCGCAGGACATGACAGTCATCGAGGCGGCCGCCGCGGGCGGACCCGAGGCCCTCGCCATCGCGCGCAGGCCGGTTCCGGATCCGCGTCCCGGCGAGGTGCTCGTGAAGGTGACGGCGGCGGGCGTCAACGGTCCCGATATCGTCCAGCGCAAGGGGCTCTATCCGCCACCAAAGGGCGCGTCCGACCTGCTCGGGCTGGAAGTCTCCGGCGAAGTCGTCGCATGCGGCGCGGAAGCCGCCGGCTGGTCGACCGGTGACAGGATCTGCGCGCTCACCAACGGCGGCGGGTATGCCGAATATGTCGCGGTCGACGCGGCTCATTGTCTTCCGATACCGGACGGCGTCGACGAGACCGACGCGGCCGGACTGCCGGAAACCTATTTCACGGTCTGGAGCAATGTCTTTCTCGATATGGACATTCGCGAGGGCGCGATCTTCCTCATCCACGGCGGCGCCGGCGGCATCGGTTCGACTTCAATACAGCTCGGCTCGGCTCTCGGCCTGCGCATCTTCACGACCGCAGGATCGGAGGAGGACTGCGCCTTCTGCACGGATCTCGGCGCCGAGCGCGCCATCGACTTCCGCAACGAGGATTTCGTCGAGATCGTCAGGGAAGCCGGCGGAGCCGATATCATTCTCGACATTATCGGCGGGGATTATGTCGCGCGGAACATCAAGGCGGCGCGGCACGATGGGCGGATCATACAGCTCGCCTTCAACAAGGGCTCGAAGGTGGAAATCGACCTGATGCCGATCATGCTGAAGCGGCTGATCTATACCGGTTCGACGCTGCGTTCACGCACCGACAAGTTCAAGGCGCGCGTGGCGCAGGCGCTGCGCCTTTCGGCATGGCCGCTTTTCGCCGACGGCAGGCTGCGCCCCGTCACTCACAAGGTCCTGCCCTTTTCGGAAGCCAGGGCCGCTCACGAGATGATGGAGACAGCCGGCCACAGGGGCAAGATCCTGCTTACCCCCTGACCCGTTACCTGAATTGCTGCCCGGCCGTCAGACGACGGTGACCGACAGGTCGCCGACGCCCTCGACGTGGCCCTGCAGCTTGTCGCCGCGGACCACCGGACCGACGCCGGCCGGCGTGCCCGACATGATGATGTCGCCGGGCTGCAGGGTGAACAGGCGCGACAGGTAGGTGATCATCTCCGGGACCTTCCAGATCATCTGGTTGAGGTCGCCCTCCTGGCGCGTCTCGCCGTTGATCTTCAGCCAGATCGCGCCCTGATCCGGATGGCCGATCCGGTCTGCCGGAACGAGCGGACCGCAAGGCGCGGAATGTTCGAAGGCCTTGCCGATTTCCCAGGGCCGGCCCTGTTCCTTCATCTGCGCCTGCAGGTCGCGGCGAGTCATGTCCAGGCAGACCGCATAGCCGTAGACGCAGTCGAGCGCCTTATCGACGGGGATATCGTCACCGCCCGACTTCAGGGCGACTGCCATCTCGATCTCGTGGTGAACGTCCTCGGTCATGCCGGGATAGGGAAAGTCGTTGCCCTCGATCAGCAGGTTGTCGGGATTCTTCTGGAAGAAGAACGGCGGCTCGCGATCCGGATCGTGGCCCATCTCGATCGCATGGGCGGCGTAGTTGCGGCCGACGCAATAGACCCTGTGAACCGGAAATACCGCATCCGTCCCGACGACTGGCAACGTTACGACCGGCGGCTTGTCGATTACGAAATCCGGCATTCTCTTCTCCATGAACCTGCGGTTTCCACCGTGTCTTAGACTGCCCATTGATAAAGATCAATCGCAACCAATCCGCATAATTTCCGGAAAATCTGTTGAAACCCGGCCTCCATCGGCATAGGATCGCGGAAATCGCGCCATATTGGTCAACCAATTTGAAGACGATGATGATGCTGACAAGGCCAGAACCCTCTGAGCGAGAAGACGCGATTGCCCGCATCCGCGCGCTGATCGCGGCCGGCCCTTATGCGCCGGGAGACCGCCTGCCCCCGGAGCGCGAACTGATCGACGATCTCGACATGAGCCGGACGACGCTGCGCCGGGCGCTGGAAGCGCTGGAGCGCGAGGGAGTGATCTGGCGGCATGTCGGTAAGGGCACCTTCGTCGCGGCGAACAACGGCGCGGCGGCGGTCGGCGGACTCGCCGAGCTCAGCCGCCAGCTGACGCCGGTCAGGATGATGCAGGCGCGGCTGTGCATCGAACCGGCGATCGCCAGGGAAGCGGCCATCAACGCGTCCGGCGAGGCGATAATCCGCATGAAGCTCGCCAAGGAGCGCGCTGCGGCCGCACGCAACTGGGCCGACTACGAGACCCACGACGACCTGTTTCACCGTTCCATCGCCGAGGCGTCCGACAATATCCTGCTGCTGGCGCTTTTCGACCAGCTGAACCAGGTGCGCCGGGCCGTCGCCTGGGGCAGCGTGGTGCGCAAGTCGGAATGTCCGCCGGAAGGCCATTCGAGCTTCGCCGAACACGACAGGATCGCCGAGGCCATCGAGGCGCGCGACCCGCATATGGCCCAGGATGTCATGCGCCAGCATATCGGCTCGGTTTCGGCCCGGCTGTTCGGGGAGATTTGAAAAACAGAAGGCACCGGCAGTGCGGCCTGCCTGCGCAAAGTGCACATAACCAAGACACCAACTGATCTCAGGGAGGAGACAATGAAAACATTGCTACGCTATCTCACGATATGGTTCACGGCGACGCTGCTCGCCGGCGGGTTGGCGTTCTCCGGCGCACAGGCGAAGACGATCCGTATCGCGCTCGCCGAAACGCCGTCGGACGAACTCGCCGCCTTCTTCGTCGCGCTCGATCGCGCCAAGGCGATGGGGCTCGATTATGAATGGACTGCGTTCTCGGATGAAGAACTCGCCATCCAGGCCGTGCTCAGCGGCCAGATGGATATCGGCTTCGGCACACCCTATGCCGCAATGCAGAAGTCGAAGGCTCCGGTCCGCATCATCTTCCAGCTCTCCAAGCTGAAGTTCTTCCCGGTCACCTCGAAGAAATACGACGACCTGAAGGATCTCGACGGCGAGCCGATCCTGCTGCATTCGCGCGGCGGCGGCACGGACTCGATCGCCAACGTGATCGAGGAGAAGATGGGCATCAAGTTCGGTGACCGGTCCTACGTGCCCGGTTCCGCCAACCGCGTCGTAGCGCTGGTGGCCGGCCAGGCCGATGCGACGATCATCGACCTGTCGAACAAGAACAAGATCATGAAGCAGCACGGCGACAAGTTCAACGTGCTGCCGATGTTCGAGGTCGATGCCAGCGACGAGGCGCTGTTCGCCAATCTCGACTGGATCAAGGCGAACGAGGAAGACGTCAATATCTTCGTCAAGGCGCTGCTGAGCACCTATCGCGACATGATCAAGGATCCGACGATCATCAGCAGGGAAACCAATCCGGACGGCCCGATCGGCCAGCTGCCGAAGGAAATCCTCGACAGCCTGGACGGATTCTACAAGGATGCGGTCGAAGGCGGGCTCTATGACGCCGACGGCGGCGGACGCAAGGCCGCCAAGGCCGACATGGAGTGGTACTCCGAGGCCGGCCAGCTGACCGGTGACCCGGCATCGCTCAACATCGAGGACTTCTGGTATCTGAAGCCGCTCGACACCGCGATGGCTGAGTAAGCATGAAATGCCGTGGCCGCCGGTCCGGGCGACCGGACCGGCGGTTGCCGTTTCTTGACAGTCCGGACCCTACGTCATGCGCTATCGCTCAATCCTGCTGAAACTGCTTTCCGCCGTCATCGTTTTCGGCGCGTGGGAAATCGCCGGCCGGATTCCCGTGAGCTACGCGTTTCCGACGTTCCTGGATTCCATGTCGGCACTGTTCGCGCTGACCTGGGATGGCACCATTTTCACCGCCTATGCGGAAACGCTGAAACCACTCGTGGTCGGCGTGTTCATTTCCGCGTTCCTCGGGATCGCCATCGGCCTGGCGATCGGCCTCAGTGAAGAATTCGATTGGCTCGTCTCGCCGATCTTCATCGTCATGCAGTCGGCGCCGCTGGCCGCGCTGATCCCGCTCCTCGTCATGGCCTACGGCATCGGCCTGACATCCAAGGTGTTCGTCGTCTGCATCATGGCCATGCCGGTTATCGTCCTCAACACCGCGGGTGCGGTCCGCAACACGCCTTCGACGATCAAGGAGATGGCCCGGTCGTTCATGGGCACCCGGGCGGATATCATCTTCAAGATCATCATACCGGCCGCCTCCCCCATCATCTTTTCGGGGCTGCGGCTCGGTATATCGGCCGGCTTCATCGGCGCGATCCTTTCGGAGCTGAAGATCACGCCGACCGGCGTCGGCGACATCATCACGTACAGCCGCTCGATCGCAGACTATCCGAGCATGTACGCGGCTATTTTCTCGATCATCCTTCTGGCCGTTCTGTTCCTGAACTTCCTGGAGCGTCTCGAACTCTATCTGTTCAAGGGAAACAACCGTGGCTATGCCTCAGACTAGCGAAGTGCTGGCGCCGGACGTAGAGCCGGACACCGAAATCTCGGTATCCGCCCGCGATATCTCCAAGACCTACGGCGAGGTCGAAGCGCTCAGGAACCTGACGCTGGAATTCCCGCGCGGGCAGCTGACCTCGCTGCTCGGCCCCTCCGGCTGCGGCAAGACGACCCTCCTGAAGATCATTGCCGGACTTCTGGCGCCGGATTCCGGCGAGGTCGAGGTGAACGGCAGGACGGTCACCGGGCCCGGGCCGGACCGCGCCTTCGTGTTCCAGGATTTCGCGCTGCTCCCCTGGGCGAGCGTGATGCGCAATGTCGCCTTCGGGCTGGAACTGCGCGGCGTGGCCAAGTCGGAACGCGAGGACATCGCCCAGAAATACATCAACAATGTCGGACTGAGCGGCTTCGAGCACAGCTATCCGCACGAACTGTCCGGCGGCATGCGCCAGAGGGTCGGCCTCGCCCGCGCTCTTTCCGTCGACGCGGACGTTCTGCTGATGGACGAGCCGTTCTCCGCCGTCGACGAGCAGACCCGCCGGAAATTCCAGGAAGACCTGCTGTCGCTCGTCCAGGACGAGAGCAAGACATTCGTCTTCGTCACCCACTCGATCGAGGAAGCCGTCTACGTCTCCGACCAAATCGCGATCCTGCTGCCACGGCCGAGCCGCGTTTCGGAGATCATCCGCCCGTCCGGATTCCGCGACAAGGGCGTCGACAATATCCGGCGCGACCCGGAATATCTCGACATCGTCGACCGGATCTGGGCCTCGCTGCGCAGCTATGTGGAGTAGACCGGCATGAGCGTGTTCGGATACAGGCTTCCCGGCATGTCGTCGCTCATACTGTGGGGTCTCCTCTGGGAAATCTTCGGACAACTGGACCTGACATTCCTCGTGCCGCCGCTTTCGGAAGTCGTACGGACCTTGTTCTCGGTCATCGGCACGCCGGGTTTCCAGAAGGCGCTTTACGAGACGGCCTACGCGTTCTTTTCCGGCGTGTTCCTGTCCATCCTCATCGGCATTCCGGTGGGCATCCTGATGGGCAAGAGCCGGCTGCTCGACGAACTGCTGCTGCCGTGGGTGAACATCTTCCTGAGCGCCCCGCTGACGGCGCTGGTGCCGGTGTTGATGGTGCTGTTCGGCTTCGGCATGAAGTCGATCATCATCACGACGATCCTGTTCGCGATCTGGATCATCATCCTGAATTCACGCGCGGGCGTCATGCAGATCAACCGCTCGCTGGTCGAGATGGCCCGTTCGTTCGGCGCCTCGCCGATGGACGCCTTCGTGAAGGTCTATTTCTGGGCGGCGCTGCCGGAAATCCTCGGCGGTGTCAGGATCGGCGTCATCCGGGCGGTGAAGGGCGTCATCATCGGCCAGTTGCTGATCTCCATCGTCGGCTTCGGGGCGTTGTTCGAGCTTTATTCGGCCCAGTTCATGATGTCGCACTTCTGGGCCGTACTCGTCGTGCTGTTCGCCATGGCGTTCACCATGTCCGAATTCCTCGCCTATCTCGAACGCCGGGTTTCCTATTACGCCGCCAAGCGCTGAGCGCGGTCCGGCGGGCGACACGCGACAAATCGCCGGCCGGCGGTTGCACTCGCCCTCCCCTTTCGGCCAATCTTGCCGGATGATGCCGCTATCAGACCAGAACGGTACCGTCCGGACCGTGCCCGGTACGTCATGAGCGAGGTCAATGAAGCCCCGCCGCCGGCGCTTGATGCCATGCGCAGTTTCCTGGCCGACCAGAAGCTGTCGCTCAATCTGCGGCTCCCGCCGGAGCGCGAGCTCTGCAAGCATTTCGGCGTTTCGCGTTCGGAACTGCGCAAGGCGCTCGCGGTGCTGGAATCGGAGGGCCAGATCTGGCGCCACGTCGGGCGCGGCACTTTTATCGGCTCGCGGCCGGTCCTCAACATCTCCGACGTGGACTATCTGAGCG
>DATHRP010000056.1:0-2650 GCA_035465195.1 Afifellaceae bacterium
AGTCGAACCCGGATCGCGGGCCAGGGCCCGCCGCTCCTACAGTCGGACCGGGCCCTTGACCGCGCACCGCGCATGCAGTGCACTGACCGTATGAACAACGTCCCGCCGGCCCCCGATTCGCGAACGCTTGCCCTGACCGGCGTCGCCATGCTCGCGCTGGCAGCGAACCCGCTGCTGTGCCGCATGGCGCTCGGTGCCGGCGACATCGATGCGGCGAGCTTTACCGGCATCCGTGTCGTGGCCGGCGCGCTGATGCTCCGGATCCTGATGACGTGGACCAGCCGTGGCGGCGAACCGAGGCCGGTCGACTGGCGCGCGGTCGTCACCCTGTTCGGTTACATGGTGTTTTTCTCGTTCGCCTACCTGTCGATCAGCGTGGGAACCGGTGCGCTGATCCTGTTCGGTGCCGTCCTGTTCACGATGTTCGCCGTCGCGCTGCGTGCAGGCGAGCGATTTTCGGTCGTGTCATGGACAGGGCTGATCATTGCCATGGCCGGCCTGGTTTACCTCGTCTCACCGGGCGTGACGGCGCCGGAGCCTGTCGGCGCGGCCCTGATGGCGGTTGCAGGCGTCGCCTGGGGTTTGTATTCGCTGCTCGGGCGCGGCGAGGCCGATCCAATAGGCACCACGGCCGACAACTTCCTGTATGCAATTCCCCTGGCTGCCGGTGTCAGCATCGTCTTCTGGAACGACATGCACGCAACCTGGCGCGGCGTGACCATGGCCGTGCTGTCGGGGGCCGTCGCATCGGGGCTCGGCTATGCCCTGTGGTATGCAGTGCTGGCCGGCATGGCGGCAACACGTGCCGCGACGGCTCAACTTTCCGTTCCCGTCATTGCGGCGTTCGGCGGCGTGGTGTTGCTCGCGGAACCCGTGACCGCGCGGCTGCTCGTCTCTTCGGCGGCCACGCTGGGCGGCATCGCGCTGGTGTTGTTCCGGCGCGAGTCCGGAAACCCGGCAGCCTGAGTTCTTCTTTTCCTCTGGACGCGATTCTCGAAACGGACCCGGCCGCCTGTGGTACCGTAGCGCGCGAAAGTGGACAGTTCATGTCCACTACAGGGAGAGAAATAAATGAGAAAGGCAGTAACAACACTGATCGCCGTCCTGACATTCGGCGCATCGACAATAATGATGTCCGGCAGCGTACTTGCCGAGGAATGGCCCGTGGCCGGTGGCGATTACTGGGAAGTCACCGGGATCGATATCCATGACGGCGGCAGCTACAAGTACTTGAACTGGCTCGCGACCGAATGGCGCAAGGGTCTCGAGTTCGCCAAGTCGAAGGGCTGGATCAAGGACTACATGATCCTCTCGAACGTTCACGCGCGCAGCGACGAGCCCGATCTCTATCTCGTACGGGTCAGAGAGAGCATCGTGTCGGCGGCGGAAGGCGAAAAGCGCCAGAAAGAATACATGGAATGGCAGACGAAGAGCATCGAGAAGATGCAGGCCGAAAGCGGTAACCGCGCGGAGTACCGTACGGTAATGAGCGACTCCCTGCTGCAGGTTCTCAAGTTCCGCGAGTAATACCCGGCAGTACAGCAGGAAAACAGGCGGACGGTTCGGCATTCTCGCCGACCGTCCGCTTTTTTGTGCGCGACCCTAGGCCGGCTTCCGCGCCACGAAACACGCCCAGGTAATGTGGCCGCCGGCAAGCGCGGCCTGCCATCGGCCGATGCTCTGCGAGATCGACGCCCTGGCGTCCGCGTCGAGGCCGGCGATCGGCTGGTCGAGCCGTTTCGCGAGCTTGTCGTAATGCGTCGTGATGTCGCTCAGCCGTTCCTCGACGAATTCCAAATTAAACCCCGCTGAACGGGCCATCTCCTCGTAGTCGTCGACGGTGGCGCCCACCCTTGCGCCGATTCGGGCGAAGGCTGCTGCCACCATGGCGCTGTCCGCGTTCTCGCCGGTGAGGATGTCGGAGAATGCAAACGTCCCGCCCGGCCGAAGCACCCTGAACGCCTCTGTAAAGACCTTCGGGCGATCCGGCGAATGAATGATGGCTTCCTGGCAGATGACGGCGTCCCAGGTTCCGGGCTCGCTGTCGATATCGTGAAAGTCGCCGACCTCGACGTCGATCCTGTCGCCGAGCCCGGCTTCGTCGGCCGCGTTGCGGGCATGGTCGACACAGTTCTGCGAGATATCGATGCCTCTGACCGTGCAGCCCATTTGCGCGAGCGTGCGCAGCGTACCGCCGAAACCGCAGGCGATATCGAGCACGCGGTCGCCGGCGCTCAGTCCGGCGCGCTCGATGAGGTGCAGCGTCATGGCCGTGGAAGCTTCCGCCACGGTCTCCCGGCCTGTCACGTAGCGGCCGATATGGATGTCGGCGCCGCCCCAGCACTGCTCGTAGAACTTCGATACGGCCGAGTCGTCGTAATAGGCGGCGGCCTGATCGCTGTCGAATACGTTGCCAGGCATGTGGGTCTCCTTCGATCCCGCAACCGTCACGAAGTACCGTAGCCGACGGGTCGGCCCGAATCCACCCCGCGAGTCGATCTGCTAAAGTAGCTGCATGGCGACTACGCTCGCATTCGATGTTTACGGAACGCTGATCGACACGCACGGTGTCGTGGCGAAGCTGGGGGAGATCGTCGGCGATCGCGCACGGGACTTTTCGTCCGCCTGGCGCGACAAGCAGCTCGAATAT
>DATHRP010000057.1:0-1763 GCA_035465195.1 Afifellaceae bacterium
AACGATGTCGCATCGAGCGCATATTGTGAGGAGCGCCACCGTATGGAGATCGTCATGCACCGCGTATCGGCTCTTTGCCTGTCACTCGCCGTTTCCATCGCGGCGGCCACGTCCGTATCACCGGAACCGGCAAGGGCAGCAGGCGAGGATGCGGCGCGGTTCATGGAGCGATTCTCGGGCGAATGGCGCGGCACGGGAAAGCTGCTGATCGGCCCCGACAGCGGGATGAAGTTCCACTGCGCACTGAAAGGCAATCCGAGCCGCACTCAGATGACCTTCGGCATGTCCGGCAAGTGTTGGGCAGGCCGGCTCAGCGCCCCGGTCTTCGCACGCCTGCGCTACAATCACGACACCAACCGCTTCTACGGCGACTTCATGGACGGCGCGGAAGGTGACGGCGTCGATATCGTCGCCGAAAGCGCCGGCGAAGGTTTCTCGATGTGGCTGTCGCGCGGCCAGCTCCAGGGTGAACTGGTGGCGAGCCCGGCCGGCAACAGCAAGATGACCATCCTGATGTCGCTGATCGACCAGAAGAACGACCGCAAGATCCCCGTTGTTGCCATGGGATTTGCCCGGGAGGGCGCCGACAGCCTGCCGGTCTACGATCCGGTCGTCACCGGAGCCCTGAAAAAGGACGGCAACTGATCGCTGTTTTCCCCTGACGCGCACTCCGCTACATATCGTGGCGGAGACTATTGATGTTCCTGAATTTCTTCACCGAACTGCGCACCGCGGGAGTCCCGGTCTCGCTCAGGGAATACCTCACGCTGATGGAGGCGATGGAAGCCGACTGCGCCGGCCGCAACATCGACAATTTCTATTACCTCTCCCGCGCCGCGCTGGTGAAGGACGAGATCCATCTTGACCGTTTCGACAGGGTGTTCGGTCACGTCTTCAAGGGCCTTGAAAGGCCCGAGGGCGGGATCGAAGCGGAGATTCCGGAAGAATGGCTTCGCAAGCTCGCCGAGCGTTTCCTGACAGAGGAAGAGAAGGCAGAGATCGAGGCGCTGGGCGGCTTCGACAAGCTGATGGAGACGCTGCGCAAGCGGCTGCAGGAACAGGAGAAGCGTCACCAGGGCGGGTCGAAATGGATCGGCACCGCCGGCACCTCGCCCTTCGGCGCCTATGGCTACAATGCGGAAGGCGTGCGCATCGGCCAGGACGAAAGCCGCCACCGGCGCGCCGCCAAGGTCTGGGACGAACGGCGGTTCCGCGATCTCGACGGCACCCGGGCGCTCGGCACCCGCAATATCAAGGTCGCGCTGAGACGTCTGCGCCGGTTCGCCCGCACGGGCGCCGCCGACGAACTGGATCTTCCCGGCACCATTCGTTCCACGGCCCACCGCGGCTGGCTGGACCTGCAGATGCGTCCGGAGCGCCGCAACGCCGTCAAGGTGCTCTTGTTCTTCGATGTCGGCGGCTCCATGGACGGCCATGTGAGGATCTGCGAGGAGCTGTTCTCCGCCGCCCGCACCGAGTTCAAGAACATGGAGTATTTCTATTTCCACAACTGCCTTTACGAGGGCGTGTGGAAGGACAATCGCCGGCGGCGCTCCGAGGTGCTCGACACCTGGGATGTGCTGCACACCTATCCGGCCGACTACAAGCTGATCTTTGTCGGCGACGCGTCGATGAGCCCCTACGAGCTGACGGTCGCCGGCGGCGCCGTCGAGCATCTCAATCCCGAGCCCGGCGCGCTGTGGCTGCAGCGGGCGACTCAGACCGATCCGCACGTGGTCTGGCTCAACCCTGTGCCGCAGGAC
>DATHRP010000058.1:0-12839 GCA_035465195.1 Afifellaceae bacterium
CGGCGATGAACCCTGGCACCAGCGCGAAGAAACATCGAAATACACGGATCTGCTGCCCAACGGCAAAGCGCGCCGCTTTACCTGGGCGATGGAGGTCAAGTCGGTCATCACCAATCCGAGCCCGCAGGCGCCGGTCAATCACGGCCGTGGCCGGCTGGTCATCACCGGCCTGGCCTGGTCGGGCAACGGCACCGTCAAGCGCGTCGACGTCACCATCGACGGCGGCCGCAACTGGCGCAGTGCGCGCATCGACGGGCCCAGCCTGCCCAAGGCGCTGCACCGTTTCTATCTCGACATCGACTGGGACGGCTCGCCGCTGCTGCTGCAGTCGCGGGCGATCGATTCGGTTGGACATATCCAGCCGACCAAGAACGAACTGCGCGCCGTCCGCGGCACCAATTCGATCTATCACAACAACGGAATCCAGACCTGGCATGTCCAGTCGAGCGGCGAGGTAGAAAATGTCGAAGTCTCTTAAGCTTGCCGCCGTGGCCTTGACTATTGCGTTCGCTGCCGCGCCGGCATTCGCCGGCAAGTACAATCTCGGCCAAGTAGCGACAGATAAGCAGATTGCCGGATGGGACATCGACGTCCGGCCGGATGGAACCGGCCTGCCGGAGGGCAGCGGCACGGTTGCCGGCGGCGAGGAGATATTCCTGGAAAAATGTGCCGCCTGCCATGGTGATTTCGCCGAAGGGCTCGACCGCTGGCCCGAACTGGCCGGCGGCATCGGCACACTGGCCAGCGACAATCCTGTCAAGACGCTCGGCTCCTATTGGCCGTACCTTTCGACCGGCTACGATTACATCAACAGGGCGATGCCCTACGGCGATGCCCAATCGCTGCAGCCGGACGAGGTGTACGCCTTGCTCGCCTACATCCTCTACATGAGCGACATCGTGAAGGATGAGGATTTCGAGCTGTCGAATGAGAATTTCCTGAGCGTCAGGATGCCGAACGCCGATGGTTTCATCGAGGACGCCCGTCCGGATACGCCGACAATGGCCGACGGCGAGCCGTGCATGGAAAACTGCAAGCCGGAGACGAGGATCACCGGCCACGCACGGATCCTCGACGTGACGCCGACCGATGAAGAAAATCCGTCAAGCAGCATCGATTGACTGCCGGCGGATGCGCGGCAGGCCGTTTGCCCTCCCGAACGGCCTGCTCACGCGCTCTCACAACTGCGAGAATGCGGCTTTGCGTTTGCCGCAAACCCGACTAAGTACACACGTGAACTGCATCCGTTGCCGATGAACGGGGCCTGAGGCCTGCGCGCCCGCGATCAGATGAGGTGAGCGATTGCTTGAAGTCACAGTCTGGGGAGCGTTCATTGCGGGGCTGATTTCTTTCGTTTCGCCCTGCGTCCTGCCCATCGTTCCGCCTTATCTCTGCTACCTGGCCGGCGTTTCACTGGAGGAGCTGTCGGACGAGCACAAGTCCGCCACGACGCTCCGCAACGTCTTTTTCGCCGCGTTGGCATTCGTTCTCGGCTTTACCACCGTATTCGTGATGCTCGGCGCGACCGCGAGCGCCATCGGCCGGACGATAACCAGCCATCTCGACATTCTGTCCTATGTCGCCGGCGCCATCATCATCGTCATGGGCCTGCATTTCCTCGGCTTGCTCCGGATCGGACTGCTCTACCGCGAGGCGCGTGTCCATGTGGCGCGCAAGCCGGCCGGCCTGCTCGGTTCCTACCTGATCGGGCTGGCCTTCGCCTTTGGCTGGACACCGTGCGTCGGCCCGATCCTCGGCACGATTCTGTTCATTGCCGGCGCGGAGGACACGGTCGGCCATGGCGCATTCCTGCTCGCCGTCTATTCGCTCGGCCTCGGCGTCCCGTTCCTGCTTGCCGCCGCCTTCGCCGGCCCGTTCCTGGAATGGGCGAAGGGCTTTAGGCGCCACATGGCGACCGTAGAAAAGGTGATGGGCGGGATGCTGGTGCTGACCGGGGTCCTGATACTCAGCGGACAGATGGCCGTGCTGTCTTACTGGCTCCTGGAAACCTTCCCCGGTTTCGCCGAGATCGGCTAGTGTTTCGCCATCACGCAGGATGGCGCTCATGAAATTCATTCATCTCACCGACCCGCATGTCATATCCGGCGGCCTGTCGCTCTATGGCCGCGATCCGGCAGAAGGCCTTGCCGCGGCGGTCGCCGACATCAATGCGCGGCACGCCGATGCGGAACTGGCGGTCATCACCGGCGATCTCACCAACTGGGCCGAACAATCGTCCTACGAGACGGTTGCCGAAATCATTCGCCCGTTGACCATGCCGTGCGTCCTCATTCTCGGCAATCACGACGACCGCGAAAATTACCGCAGGGTCTTCTTCGACGGTCTCGATGATGGGCAAGGCTTCGTACAGGGCGTCAGACAGACTTCGGCCGGTGCCTTCATCTTCCTCGATACCCACGAACCAGGCTCCGCCGGCGGCACCTATTGTGCGGACCGCATCGCTTGGCTGGAGAGAGGACTGGCGCAGACGGAGGGGCCGATATTCCTCTTCATGCACCATCCGCCGTTTCCCGTCGGCATCGCCTACATGGACAATATCGCACTGGCCGATCACGAGGCGTTTGCCGCGGTCGTCAAACCCCATGCGCCGCGCATCCGGCATCTGTTCTTCGGACATGTCCACCGCGCCATCGCCGGAAGCTGGCTCGGCATACCGATATCCAACATGCGCGGCACCAACCACCAGGTCTGGCTGGAACTGACCGGCCGCACCGACACGATCCGCACCGGTCCGGAACAGCCGGCCTACGGCGTGGTGCTGATCGACGACGAACGGGTCATCGTGCACATGCATGAGTATCTCAACGATGGCGCCTCGCACGCTTTCGCGCCACCGGAAGGCGTGAGCGACCGCGATTACGCGACAAAACTGACGGATTGAGCGGTCGCTGGCGATCAGTTCCGGTGACGTAAATGGGAAAGCGTCTCGGGTCGTCTGATCTAATCTCATGACCGTAATCGGGCGGTTGCGGAGGTGATGCCATGAACGCTCTCGATCGGGACACGCTGGGCGCCGTATTGCAGCCCGTATCCGGTGCACGGGGCCTGCCCAACAATTTCTACGTCGATGCCGGGACCTTCGAGGAAGAAAAGCGCCGGGTGTTCTTCGACAATTGGGCGGGCATCGGCTTCGCCAAGGACATACCCGAACCCGCGGACGCCCGGCCGATCAACTTCCTGGGTCAGCCGTTGCTGGCCGTGCGCGACCGCGAGGGAAGGGTCCGGGTTTTCCAGAACGCCTGCCGCCATCGTGGCATGATCTTGGTCGACGAGCCCTGCCGGCTGCGCGGCATGATCCGCTGCAAGTACCATTCCTGGGTCTATGCGCTGGACGGCGAACTGCGCTCCACCCCGCACGTCGGCGGACCGGGCAACAACCTCCACGAGGGGATCGACCGCGCGTCGCTAGGTCTCGTGGAGATACGCTCACATGTCTGGCGCGACGTGATCTTCGTGAACGTATCGGGCGATGCGCCGGACTTCGAGACCTACGCCTCGGCCCTGATCGAGCGCTGGCGCGACTTCGAAAGACCGCTCTTCCACGGCGGTGCGGATTCATCGTTCAGGCTGGATGTCGCGACCAACTGGAAGCTCGCGGTGGAGAACTATTGCGAGAGCTACCATCTGCCCTGGGTCCATCCGGGGTTGAATTCCTATTCGCGGCTGGAAGACCATTATCACATCATCGAGCAGGGCCGGTATGCCGGCCAGGGCACGGAGGTCTACAATCCTTCGCTCGGTGACGGTTCGCTGCACTTCTCCGATTTTGCCGATCTTCCCGCCAGATGGGACAGTGCGGCCGAATATATCGCTTTCTTCCCGAACGTGCTGTTCGGCGTCCACCGGGACCATGCCTATGCCATCCTGCTGGAGCCGACCGGCCTGGAATCGACCGCCGAGCATATCGAGATCTACTACGCCGACGAGGCCATGACCGGGCCGGAATATTCCAGCCTGAGGGCCGAGAACGCCGCTCTGTGGAAAGACATCTTCGTAGAGGATATCGGCGTCGTGGAAGGCATGCAGAAGGGTAGGCATGCCTTGGCGTTCGACGGCGGTAAGTTTTCGCCGGTGATGGACGAGCCGACC
The DNA here is from genome assembly GCA_035465195.1 of Afifellaceae bacterium. Classification (GTDB taxonomy): domain Bacteria; phylum Pseudomonadota; class Alphaproteobacteria; order Rhizobiales; family Afifellaceae; genus CAMYKZ01. The sequence goes on from DATHRP010000058.1 coordinate 4,111, forward strand.
CACGCCTTCCATCACTGGGTGGCGAGCCGGTTTGCCGGCGGCTGAAGGCAATGTCCGGTGGGCCGGAGCAGGGCCTCGACAGAAAGCTGATCGAAGCGCACGGGCGCGGCGACGGCGATACGCTGACACGGCTCTACCGGCAGGCCGCGGAACTGGCCGAACAGGCCGGCGACGTGGACCGGGCCTGTTTCTTCTACGTCCATGCCTATGTCTTTGCGCTCGAGGCCGGCCACCGCGATGCGGATGCGATCCGGGCACGACTGAGACACTTCGGCCGGGAAGATTGAACGCTGCGGGCTGCACGGGCGCATGCGTTTGCGCAGGCACGGCTTGCAGATCTGCAAGCGGATTGCGGCATAAATGGCGCAAATCCGGCGTTCCGGCCAGGCGGACCCGTGATCGCCGCCAGCGATCCCCCAACCTCGTCAAGGAGCGGTTGAACCGATCCGGTTTCCAGAGCGACCCAAGCACGCCTCGTCAACACTGGAGACCATCATGCATTTTCACATCAGCGACCCGGCCCGCGCTCTGGCCATGACCGTGGCGGCCGTGACGGTTCTTGCCGCCCACGATGCGTCGGCGAAATCGGCCGTCCGCGACATGTCGCTCAAGCCGGTAACGACGCAGTTCGACAACCCGCCGCACCTGCTCAGGAAGCACGACGGCTCGAAGTACAATTGGTCCAACAAGGGCGATGTCTTTCACATCAAGATGCGCATGACGGCGCGCGGCAAGGGCTCCCGGCTGTCCCGCGGCACCGTGAGGGTCAAGAATGGCGGGGCGCGCACGATCTGGGGCTGGCCGGCCGGATACAAGGCCTGGAAGATCGACCAGGTGATTTCAGCGACGCTCGGCAAGATCGAGCTCGGCCTGTTCGAAAACCAGGCCGTTCGCGCCTGCGACCAGCATGGCGGGACGAAGAAAGTTGTCAGGAACCTGACGATCCCGCTGGAATTCGAGGCCGGTCTCCTGAGCTTTACCGGCAAGACGATCCAGAGCAGTTATCCTGCGCGCATCGTCTGCATGCCCAAGCAGGGACCGAGCCGGGCGCCGGCCAGCAGCGAGCAGCAGCGCTCTCCCAATCTGCAGGTGAAGACCGTGAAACTCTACACGATTCCGGCAAAACCCCGGTGCGGTCGGCCGGTCCGGCTGGTCACCGAGATCTGGACCAACCGGCCCGACAACGTGCAATTCCAACTCTATCGCAAGGACGGCCACAAGCAGAACGCATCGCTGAAGACCAGCAAGGTGAACGGCGGCTTCGCGGCTCGCTGGGCCAAGACCTACACGTTCGAGAAGTCGGTCGACCGGGCATACATGGTGGTCGTGAAGGGCCACAAGTTCTCCACTTCCTGGGTGCCGGTGACCCTTCGCTGCGGAGCCGGCGCGGACCATCGCCGGCCGGGAGGTCTCACCGTCGGCAGCAAGCCGGTCAGGTAAGGACGCGTTGAAACGACGGGCCGGTAGGGAGTGGATCCTGCCGGCCCGTTTCCTGTCCTGATGGGCGAATTCGCCCGACGACGCCTACAGCCTGGCCTCGAATATCAGGTTGAACGGATTTTCCGCCGCACGGCGGAAGTGGTTGAACCCCGCCTTCCTGAAGACGCTCTCAAGCTGCGCCTCTCCGGCCTGGGCGCCGAGCGCCATCGGACCGTCTTCCGAAATTGCGTGCGCGCAGCACAGGGTCGTGGACGCCGAATAGTAGAGCCGTCCGACAGGATTGAAATTGTCCTCCACCCTGTCTCCGGCGAAGGGTTCGACCAGCATGACCGTTCCGCCGTCCGCCAGCATGCCGGCTGCCCGCTCTGCCGCCGCCACGGGATCGCCCATATCGTGCAGGCAGTCGAAGAAGCAGATCAGATCGAAGCCGCCTTCGGGAACACCGGCGGCGGCGGAAACCGTGAAGGTCACCCGGTCTGCGACACCGGCCGTCCCGGCGTTGGTGCGCGCCGCCTCGATCGAATCCGCGTGGGTGTCGAATCCCCAGAAGCGCGAATTCGGAAAAGATTCCGCCATCAGGATCGTCGAGTGTCCGTGGCCGCAACCGACGTCCGCTACCTCTGCGCCGCGCTCGAGGCATTCGACCACGCCGTCCAGCGCCGGGATCCATTCCGGCACGAGGCTGGCGCGGTAGGCGTTGCGGTAGAAGGCGGCGACGCCGCAATAGAGGCGATGGTTGTGATCGCCCCAGGGCACGCCGTTTCCGGTCCTGAAAGCCTCAACGGATTTGTCGATATCGAACCACATGGAAACCGGCACATGCCAGGCATGCGGAATGAAAACCGGGCTCTGGTCGTCGGCCAGCACCATGGCCTGTTCGGCGGTCAGTTCGTAGGTGCCGCTTGACGAGTGATAGGCGACATATCCACCGGCCGCCTGTGCGTTCAGCCATTCGCGGACATAGCGTTCGGCGCAGCCGGCGCGCCTTGCGACCTCGTGCGAGGTCAGCGGTCCGGCATTCGCCATGGCCTTGTAGAGGCCGAGGCGATCACCGAGACCGATCATAACGCCGCCGTAGCCGGCGGACAGGTCGCCGACCGCACGGCCGACGAATTCATCCAGTTTCTTTTCGTCGAATGCCCTTGCATCCATGGCTTGATCTCCTTTGCTCCGCCATCTTGCGATGCAGACCGGAATGCGCCATGCAAGGCCCGGATCGAAGTGCCGGACCGGCCACTACCGGGCCATTCGTGCCAGATCGTGTGCTTGAGGCCAGCGTGAACAATCGGAACAGACCGCTTCACATCAGCTTGATTGCCATTCCCGAGGCGATGGCCGGCACGCTGGCGGGCATTTTCGACACCATGAACTCGATCGGTATGCTCGGCACGATGTTCGACGGTGCGCCCGATGCTTCGCCGTTCCATATCGAGATTGTCGGCGAGCGGGCGCAACCGGTCATGCTGGCGAGCGGGATGGCGATCGAGGCCAGCCGCGGTATCGGGGAAATCGACCGGACCGATCTCGTGATAGTGCCGTCGTTGCTGGCCGCGGGCGGCAATTGGGAGCCGGGCCGGCATCCCGAACTGGTCGACTGGCTGACCGCCATGCACGAGCGCGGCGCCATATTGTGCTCTGCCTGCTCGGGCATCTTCATACTCGGTGAAACCGGCCTGTTCGACGGCCACGAGGCCACCATCCACTGGGGCTATGCCGACGGCTTCCGCAAGGCTTTTCCGGCGATCCGGCTCTATCCCGAGCGGGCGCTTGTCGCCGCAGGCGAGCGCGAGCAGTTCGTCTCCTGCGGCGCCGCCACGTCCTGGCACGACCTCGTGCTCTACCTCGTCTCGCGCTGGGTCGGGCCGACCACGGCCCACGCCGTCGCCAAGTTCTACGCGATGCAGTGGCACATGGAGGGCGTCGCGCCGTATATCGTCTTCGATGCTCCGACTGGCCACGGCGACGCCGTCATCGAGGATGCCCAGCAATGGCTGGCGACACACTATTCGGTCGCCGCGCCCGTCGAGGAACTGGTCCGCCGTTCAGGGCTTTCGGAACGCAGCTTCAAGCGCCGCTTTTCCGCCGCGACCGGCTTTGCACCGATAGCCTACGTGCAGCGGCTCAGGGTCGAGGAGGCCAAGCGGCTGCTGGAACGGACGGAAGAACCGGTCGACGAGGTGAGCTGGCGCGTCGGTTACGAGGATCCGGCGTTTTTCCGCCGCCTGTTCAAGCGCATCACCGGCCTGTCGCCGGGCGTCTACCGACGACGCTTCCGGATGCCGCAGCATGCTTGACCGCCGCGAGGTCCGCCCGGTCACTGACGGGCATCCGTGAAATGCACGACCTCGATCCTGTTGCCGTCCGGGTCGCGCACGAAGGCGGCGAAATAGCGGGCATTGTACTCAGGCCAGAATTTCGGTGCGTTCTCCGCCGTGCCACCGCGATCGATGGCGGCGTCGAAGAAGGCCTGAACGGCTTCGGTGGAACGGGCGCGCAGGCAGACATGCGCGCCGCTTGCCGCATCGACCGGCGCCATTTCGCTGCGCAGATTGATCCAGAATTCCGGATAGGACTTGCCGAACCCGACCGTCTCCTCCCGCTCGACCAGCACCGTCAGCCCCAGCGTCGAACGGGCCGGCGCGTAGAAATCGCGGCCGAGGCCGAGATCCGAGACGGCGATGGAGACATGATCGATCATAGCCGGTCCCTCAGCCGGCCCTGCCAAAGGGCCGCCGTCACCAGCATCCGCCTGAACCAGGTCCAGTCGGCGATCTGAGGGATCGCCAGACGCGTGTAGAGCGCGAGCTGCGCGAGCGCCTCGCTGTCGGCATTGTGACCCGTCGCGCTGAGCGCCTGCTCGGCGAGTAGCTTGCCGACATAGGGAGCCAGCGCCACGCCCTGGCCGGAATAGCCGCCGGCGGCCCACACGCCTGGCTGCACTTCGCGGACGAACGGCATGCGCGGCGCCGTGACCGTCACCAGCCCGCTCCATCCATGGGCGATGCCGATTCCCTTGAGTTGCGGATAGATCTCCTCGATGCGCGGCCGTACGACCGCGGCGATATCGCCGGGAATGGCGCCCGCATTGTTCTCGCCGCCGCCGAAAATTAACCGCCCGTCGGCGCTTTTGCGCCAGTAGCGCACGATGTAGCGGTTGTCGTCGGCGCATTCGTTCCCGGGCAGGATATCGGCATGTGCCTCGCCGTGCGGCTCGGTGACCGCAATGAACGAATTGATGCCGAGCGCGCAGCGCCGCCCGACACGGTCGAGATCGCCCGCGCGGCAGTCCGTCGCCAGGATGACGTGATCGGCGGAGATGGTGCCATGCGTGGTGACCACCGTTCGTCCCGAGCGCAACATGATGGCCCGCGTCTGTTCGTGCAGCCGCGCGCCCCCCCCCGCCGCCGCCTCGGCCAGCCCGAGCGTGAAGCGGTACGGGTCGAGATGCCCGGCGCCGGAATCGTGGAAGCCGCCGCAATAGAAGGTCGAGCCGAGCGCGTCCGCGACCTGGTCGCGATTGAGCAGGCGGATGTCACCGTAGTCGTAGCGGGTGTGCAGGGCGTCGACGAGTTCCGTCGTCTCGTCCATGACCGACGGCTTGTGCGCCGCCTCGATCAGACCATGGGTCAGGTCGCAGGCAATGCCATGCTTCGCCACCAGTCCGCGCACCCAGGACTTGGCCATTTCGCCGATGTCCCAGAAGGTCCGCGCGGCCTCGTAACCGACTTTCTTTTCAAGCCAGAGTACGTCCTGTCGCTGGCCGGAGTGGATCTGGCCGCCGTTGCGGCCCGACGCGCCGTATCCGATCCGGTCGGCCTCGACCAGCACGACATTGGCGCCCGCGGACGCCAGGTGCAGCGCCGCAGCGAGGCCGGTGAACCCACCGCCGATAATGCAGACATCCGCCCTGCCGGATCCGTCCGGCGGCGCGTAGCGGGGTGGCTCGCCGGCATTCAGGTGATACCAGGACGGGGGATGCTGGGCGGCCATCGGCTCAGACGCTGAGCAGCAGGAATTCCCGCTCCCAGGGGCTGATGACATTCATGAAGGTCTCGAACTCGGTTTCCTTGATGCCTCGGTAGGTCTTCACGAAAACCTCGCCGAAGATCTCGGTGACCTCCGGTGTCTCCTCCATCAACAGCACCGCATCGAGGATCGTGCGTGGCAGCGAATGGACCGGGTCCCGGTTCGGGCCTTCGATCGGCGGCTCGGGTTCCAGTTTCTTCTGCAGGCCGAGATAGCCGCAGGCGAGTGATGCCGCGATCGCGAGATACGGGTTTGTATCAGACGAAGGCAGGCGATTCTCCACCCGTCGCGAATCGGCATCCGACAGGGGAACCCGAAGACCGACAGTACGGTTGTCGTAGGCCCAGTGAAGGTTCGTCGGAGCGGAGGTGTCGCGCGCGAATCTGCGGTAGGAATTGACGTAGGGCGCGAGCATGCACAGGACGCTCGGCAAATAGGTCTGCATTCCGGCGATGTACCAAAGGAAGGCCTTGCTCGGACTACCATCGGGTTCAGAGAAGATATTTTTGCCTGAATCCAGATCGACCACTGAATGATGGATGTGCATGGCCGAGCCCGGCTCCTTGGCCACCGGCTTTGCCATGAACGTCGCGTGCATGTTGTGCCGAAGCGCCGCCTCGCGGATCGTTCGCTTGAACATGAACACCTGGTCGGCCAGTTCAAGCGGATCGCCGTGCTGCAGGTTGATCTCCATCTGCGCCGTGCCTTCCTCGTGGGCCAGCGTGTCTATCTCCAGCCCCTGGGCCTCGGCGAATTCATAGACGTCGTCAAACAGGACCTCGAACTCGTTGACGGCGTTGATGGAATAGAGCTGGCGTGCGCGCTCTGTCCGCCCGGACCGGCCGACCGGCGGCTCCAGCGGATAATCGGGATCGACATTCGGCTTGACGAGGTAGAACTCGATCTCCGGAGCGACGACCGGCTTCAGGTTGGCCTCGGTGTATAGCGCGACCACTTTCTGAAGCACGCGGCGCGGCGACAGGTCGAACGGCCTCCCGTCCCTGTGAAACGCATCGTGGATGATCTGCGCCGTCGGATCGCTGGCCCACGGTACGGTGGCGAGCGTCGAGAAATCCGGACGGAAGACCAGGTCGCCATCCGTCAGGCCCTCGGCGAAGGCGTCCTCTTCCGGGGCGAAGTCTCCCATGATGGTCTGCGTGAAGATCGACGCCGGCAGCGTCATCGGTTTGCCGCCGAAGAACTTCTCCGTCGGCATCAGCTTGCCGCGGGCGACACCCGCCTGGTCCGGCACAATGCACTCGATATCCTCGATGCGACGCGCGTCGCACCAGTGGCGCGCAGCCTCGAGATTGGCCACGCCGCGCTCCGCGCTGACGGGCGTTCCTTCAAGAATGTCGTCTGATTTGTTCATCGGTTTCAGCCTCGCATCCTCATAGCCGGTTTTTGGCCGGCTGGGGAGGGGGCGAAGCGACTTACTGCGGACGCTTTCAGGCGGCTGCGGGCAGTGCAGTTCTGCGGGCCTCGGAAAACGAGACAAGGCGGCGTCTGTTCTCGTCCCACAAGGCTAGTTTCACGCAGCAGATGCTCTCCCACAACGTCAACCGGCCGATATTGGCGAGTTCGGGGTAGTCGCGAATGACATCATAGAGCCGGTAGAACGGGATGCGGGCGCACAGGTGGTGAATATGGTGGGCGCCGATGTTGCCTGTGAACCAGCGCAGTACCGGGGGCAAATCGTAGTGCGAGCTTCCATGGAACGCCGCATCATGGACATTCCAGTCTCCCTCGCGTTCCCAATGGGTCTCGTCGAACTGGTGCTGGACATAGAACAGCCAGACGCCGATGCAGGCGGCGATCACCACGACGGGAAGGTGGACCATCAGGAACGGAACAATGCCCACGGCCCACATCAGCAGTCCGACGGTCAGTGCCAGCGCCGCATTCGTCGCCATCGTGCTAACCCATGGCGTCCAGCCGGCCCGCATGTACCCGATCGGCAACCTGTGTTCGATCCCGAACTGGTAGATCGGACCGATGCCGAACAGGATCAGCGGGTTGCGGTAGAGCCGGTACTGCATCCGTCGCAGCCACGTGCGGCTCTGATATTCATGCACGGTCAGCGTCTTGACATCGCCGATCCCGCGCCGGTCGAGATTGCCCGAATTTGCATGGTGGATGGCGTGGGAACGCCGCCAAGGATCGTAGGGCGTCAGTGTGAGTACGCCCAGGGCACGGCCGACCCAGTCGTTCGTCGCTTTGCGCCGGAACAGGGCGCCATTGCCGCAATCGTGCTGGATCATGAAAAGCCGGACCAGAAGACCAGCCGTCGGAACGGCCAGCACCAGCGTTAGCCAGTAGCCGACCTGAAGGCTTGCCAGCATGACCAGCCAGCCGGCCGCGAACAGGCCGATGGTCATGACGGTCTCGCCGACCGAACGGATCCTGCTCTGCTGCCGGTAGGGTGTTAACCGTGAAATCCACTCTTTTGCGGATATGGTTCCGACAGGCGCAGCAGCCGCAATCGTCATTGTCATTCAGTAAGCTCCAGTTCGCGTATGTCCGCGTTACCGCTTCTGCCATTTGGTACTGTACGTTCGCTAGGGACCACACATTCAGGCTGGCGGATAAGCAGGCCGAGCCATGGCAGGGGAAGCGGCTCGAGATCGATTAAACGTATTCCGTTAACGCGCTGTAGCTGTTTGTCGTATTTTCAGGAGCCACGCCTTGCGATTCGCCGAAAAATCGCGCCGGAATCAGAGACAGGAACATAGTGTTTTTGTCGCCGGCGAACAAGCGAGCGCGTGATTCGCGGGATTTTGTCACAGAAGATGGCCCCGGTTGGCGGGGCTGCACGCTTGCCTGCGCGTTGCCGATGCGGCATTCGAGCTGGAGAGTATCAATCAGCACAAGGTTTCCCGATGGCTCTGCCTCCGCTCGATGCATCGCAGTTCGGTCCTATGACCCGGATTCGGACGGCTCTGATCTTCCGATGGGTCGCGGCGAACAATCGACGGGCGGAAAAGGCTTTGCGGGCGATGCCGGCGCTCTGGGACGACATCCGGCACTATGTCGAAAAATCGAGCGCCACCGGCGCGTCCATGTCGGACTATCTGACACTCTACCGGGAGGTCCGGCGGCTGAAGCCGAGGGAGGTGCTGGAACTGGGTACCGGTGTCTCGACCGTCGTTCTCGTGCGCGCGCTGATGGACAATGCCGCAGAAGGCGCGCCGATGGGCCGCGTCACCTCCATGGAGGAAAGCGCCGACTGGACGGCGATGGCCCGCTCCGCCCTGCCGGACCAT
>DATHRP010000059.1:0-1912 GCA_035465195.1 Afifellaceae bacterium
GTGTCGCGGCAGCCGTAGAAGAAATGCAACTTCCGGGTCTCGAGCATGCCGGCGGCTTCCGCGCCGAGCGCGATGGATATCATCGGAGACAAACCGGATCCGCCGGCGAGCAGTATGATGTCGCGCGGCGAATCGTCGTGCAGCCATGCCGTGCCGTAGGGGCCGTCGATCGTCAGGCGGTCGCCCGGTTTGGCCATGTCGAACAGATGGCCGGTCGCCGTGCCGCCGAGCACGCGCTTGATCATGAAGCGCCATTCGCCCCGGCCGGGCAGGTTGGACATGGAATAGGCGCGGCCGCCGTCGCTGCCGGGCACGGTGAGCAAGGCATATTGCCCCGGGCGAAAGGCGTCGTCGCCTTCGACGCGGAACCTGAATTCGCTGATGTCGCGTGTGACCGGCGTCACCGACACGAGTTCTCCCGACCGTATCGCGGGGCAGTGCAGGCTGGCGCATTTCGGATCTTCGCGGAACTTGACGATGCAGTTGCCATCGGGAGTGGCCTGGCAGCCGAGCCAGCGGTTTCGCTCGCGGTCACGCTCCGAGGAGGCCGGAGCATCTGCGAAACGGTGGCGGACGGAGCCTTCCATCAGCTGAAACCGGCAGTTTCCGCAGGAGCCCATGTTGCAGGAATAGGGCATGGCGATGCCCGATCGCAGCGCCGCGCGCAGGATCGTGTCGCCCTCATCGCATTCGAAGCTCGGGCCGTCGGGATGCTTGGTGATTGTGACCATACTGAAGAGGGGTCCTCGGAAATACTTTCCAGGGTCGGTGCCGGCCCTATCCGTAAATCTTGCGCCAGGGATAGCCGAGGCGCTCCGAAATCTGCTGAGCCGCATCGATGGCAAGCGGGGCGAACTTGCCGAACTGGCTCTTGCGGATGCGCACACGCGGGCCGGCAATTCCGACGGCGGCGATAACTCGCCCGTCGCCATTGAAGATCGGCGCGGCGATGCAGCGCGTGCCTTCCTCGCATTCCTCGTCCTCGATGGCATATCGCTGTTTGCGGGTCATCTGGATGCGCGTGCGAACGGCCGCCTCGTCGGTCACTGTCTTCTCGGTGCGCGACTTGCGCGGATAGGTCATGAATTTCCCGAGCTCCGGCTCGCGCAGCCCGGACAGCAGGCAAATGCCCTCGGCGGTGCAGAAGGCGGGGCGCAACTGTCCGGTGCCGGAACGCAGCCTGAGGGTTTGCGGGCTTTCGAAGTCGTGCAGGAACACCACGCTCTGGCGCTCCAGCACGGCCAAGCGGACGTTCTCCTGCGTGCGGTCGCGCAATTCGTTCAGGACGTGCTTGGATTCGCTCGTGACATCGAGGCGGGCGCGGACCAGCGATCCGAGCGAGAAAAGGCCGATGCCGAGGGAATAGCGTCCGGTCTCCGGATTCTGTTGCAGGAGACCTTCTTCCAGCAGCGTTCCGGCAAGCCGATGCACCGTGCTCTTGGCGACCCCGAGACGCTTGGCGAACTCGCTGATGCCGAGCTCGGTATCTTCCTCGGAGAAGGTTTTCAGGAGGTGGATCGCGGTTGTCACCGAGGAGAGCCGGGAACTGTCGCGCCTTGGATTCCGGTTGAGTTCCTTGCGCGCTGGCTTGACGTCTTCAGCCATCGAAGGCCCTCTTGTTCGATTGTTCCGCTTGATAGAACTGTGTTCCATTTTTGCTTTCGCAGTGCGCGTCTGTCAATCGCTGGAGAGCGCTGGCGGCTCGATCAAGCGCCGGGCTCATCGTCATGATGGTGCCGGTGGTCGCCGTGTCCGTGGTGGTGGCTATGGTCATGACGGTGGGCGGGCTGGCGCGGGACGAACTGGATACGCTCTTGCCGGCGCTGACCGCGCGGGTCCTCGGAGAACAAGAGCGACTTCACCGTGACAGGCACGGTGAACGACGGCAGCCTGATCTTGCCGAGATCGATAT
>DATHRP010000060.1:0-4659 GCA_035465195.1 Afifellaceae bacterium
CCGGTGTGGCATTACGCCGTTTCGCCGAGCCCCTGAAGGCGGGGCACGCGCTGGAACTGGGTTGCGGCAAGGGGGACGACGCGGTGCGGCTCGCCGGCCAGGGCTGGGCGGTGGGTGCGGTCGAGATTTCACCGACGGCGCTCGGCTATGCCGCGGCGCGGGCGGTCATCTCCTCGTCGTCGACCACGCCTCCCGTCTGCCCTGGTCGTCGGCGCCGTCCGACTGGGTGTATCCCACCGCCGAAAAAACCCTGGCGGCCTTCGATCTGCGCGAGCGGGAATGGGCCCGTATTCATGTCGGCGAAATCGAGCGCACCGCCACCGGCCCGGACGGTGAAGCGGCCATCGTCCGCGACAGCGTCGTTTTCCTTGGACGCCTCTGACGGTTGGGCGTCTCCGAAGGCGGCGCATCAGGGCCTTGCCCGGCGGCCAGGCATTCCGCTCCCGCGTCTGAAACGCTACCGCACGGTCACGCAGGTCACCGGCGCGAGATGCGAGACCTTGTGCGAGACGCTGCCGGTCAGAAGTGAGGCGACATCCGACAGGCCACGCGCTCCCGTCACGACGAGATCGGCCTTTTCCTCGTAGGCGGCCTCGAGGATCCGCTTCGCCGGATTGCCGTCCTCGAGGCGCCGCATCACCGTGTCGACGCCGTGTTCGCGCGCGATCTCCTCGGCATTGTTCAGCACGTGCTCGCCGACCGCCCGTAGCACCTCGTCCGGTGTCGGCCCGGTGCTCTCCGAAAACAGGATATTGGCCGGATAGTGTGCAAACGGCACGGCGGCGATCGCCTTGGCGAGCGGCTGCCCGCCCTCGGCGGCGAGCTGCTCGACCTCGGCGGCATGGCGGAGGTTCTCCGACAGTTCGTTGCGCAACCGTCCGTGGCGATCAGCACCTTGCTGATCATTTCCGGCATACCTCGCTCGGTTCGAAGCGACGGCATTATTCCCCGGTCGGAATGCGCATATCTTGATTTATCTCAGGCAGCGCCGGACGCTGCCTCGGCAGCGAATGCCCGCTACCGCCTGCCTTCCATGACCTGCAGGAAATAGTCCGGCCGGCCGATCTGGCCGCCCTTGGAAGCGGCCTGCAGACCGTCGAAGCGAGGATTGTCGGAGGAGGCCCGGCACAGCGGTGCGGCCGGGCTGATCGGCATCAAGAGTTCCAGCGAATGGATATCGAGCTGGCGCAATGTGTAGCTGCAGGTGTCGCCGCCGGCGACGCAGACCCGGCCGATCCCGGTCTCCTCGATCAGCGCGCGCAGGATCAGGCCCTGTTGGCGGCCGATGAGCTTGCCGGTCTCGCTCGGGTCGATGCCGAGTTCGCGAATTCGCGCCCTGGTCTTCGCGATGATCGGATCGTCGGGTCCGACGGTGGCGTGGAGGAGCGGGCTCTTGCCGTCCCGCAGGCAGTCGAGCGCCGCGCGGATAGCCCTGTTGCGCTCCTCTTCCGCCGCCGCCTCGTCGACCAGAAGATCGGTATTGAGCGCAATGCCGCCGAAACCGTGCTCCAGAGCATAATGGATCTGGTCCGCGGTATTGGCCGCCGCGCTCCCTGACATGACGATCATCCGCTCGACCGGGCCGATCGAGGGGAAGTCCGGCACCTCCGGAACGAGGCCGGCCTCGCGCCAGTAGCCGGCCATGGCATATTCGAAACCGGAGGAGCCGATCGCGAAGATCTTCCGCGCCTCCGACTTTTCGTGCAGCAGCTGGCCGATGTCCGAAAGGTTCCGCTCGTTCAGCGTGTCGAACAGGACGATGTCGCTGCCTTCGGCAAGATAGCGCTCGAAGCGTTCCGACACCGCCTCCGCCGGTTCCTCCAGGTGGACGAGATCGATCAGCGCCACGGATTTCTCCGACATCTTGGCGAAGTGCACGCGCAGGTCGCCCTCGTCCATCGGCGTGATCGGGTGCTTGCTCATGACCGGGTGCCGGTCGAGCCGGTAGCGCTGGTCGCCGTAGACCGTGAAATGGTTGCCGAAGGCGATATAGCGGCCGAGCAGGGGAATGCCCTGGACGATCACGCCGCAATCCGGCCTGATGACGTTGAAGGCGATGTCGGCGGCGTGTCCGATGCTGCCGATCGCCGGCGAGGAATCGAACGTCGCGCAGACCTTGTAGTGGATGAGGCGCGGGTTCAGGCTGTCGAGCAGGGCGAGCTGGTCCGGCAGCTCCTCGTCCATCTGCGCCGGCGTCATCGTCCGGCTGGTGCCGGAGATCCCGACCGCCTGCAGGTTCGACAGGCTCGCCTTCAGCCGCTCCTCGGTCGGATGGCCGAGAAACAGCGCGGTCTTCACCCCGTTAATCGTCAGCGCCTCCATGGCGTCGGCGGAACCGGTGAAATCGTCCCCGTAGAAGGCGAGCAGCAGCGGGTTCATGGTGGCGCCGTCAGTTGCCGGCGGGCCAGGAACGGCCGAGGGCGTCGTCGATCGCCTGGCGCTGTGCCTCCGTCAGGGTCGCGCCCTTCAGGCCGGTCGCGACCGCGATCTGGCAGCACTGCTCGACCTCCTCCACCACGCCGATCGCAGCCGCCATGTCGGCGCCGGCGACGATCAGCCCGTGCTGGCGGAGCAGGATCGCGTGGTAGCCGGCGGCAAGCGCATCCACCGCCTCGTGAAGCGAATGGGCACCGGACGGGTGATACTTGATCATCGGCACCCGGCCTGCCCGCACGTAAAACGCAGCCGTGTAGCAGGGCACCGCGTCGGCGGGCTCGCCGTCGATCAGTGTGGAAAAGGCGCTCGCGTTGGTCGGATGGACGTGCACCACGGCGCTGGCCTTTTCCCGCGCCCGGTACATGGCGAGATGCATGTCCATTTCCTTCGACGGCGCGGAGCCTGCGAGCACGGTGCCGTCGAGGTCGACCTTGACGATAAGATCGTCGGTCAGCTTGCCGAGTTCCGCGCCGGTCCTGGTGATCCACACGGTGTCGCCGTCGCGCACGCTGGTGTTGCCGCCGGAGGCGTGGATCAGCTTGCGGTCATAGAGTTCGCGGCTGGCGGCAATCAGTTCGTCGATCAGTTCACGTTCGCTCATCGGTCATTCCTGTGTCGTGCCGTACCCGCGCGGCACACCGTTTCAGTTAGCCATGAAACCGGCAGCGGCTTCGGTCAATAGGCGGTGACGCCGCCGTCGACGGGCAGGGCGACGCCGTTGATGAAGGCGCCTTCCGGCGAGGCGAGGTAGAGCGCCGCCTCTGCGATATCCTGCATGCTGGCCATGCGGCCGAGCGGCACCTCGCCGACCCGTTCCTTCATCCGTTCCGGATCCTTCAGCATCTCGCGCACCAGCGGCGTGTCGGCCGTGCTCGGGTGGATCGAATTGCAGCGGATGTTGAACTTGCCATAGCGCGAGGCGACGGCCCGGGTCAGCAGCGTCACGGCGCCCTTGGTCGTCGTATAGGCCTCCGGCGTGTAGAGGTGGCCGATCAGCCCGCACACCGACGACATGTTGATGATCGAGCCGCCACCTGCCTTTTTCATGACCGGGAGCGCATACTTGATGCCGAGGAAGGGCCCCTTGACGTTCACGGCGTGCATCCGGTCGAGTTCGTCCCCGGTCATCTCCTCGATGACCTTGCGGATGTTGATGCCGGCATTGTTGACGAGGATATCGAGGCCGCCCGTCTCGTCGACGATCCGACTCACGGCCTGTTCCCAGCTGGCCTCGTCGCTGACGTCGAGATTGACGAAAGCCGCGTTGCAGCCCTTTTCGCGCAGTTCCGCCTCGGCCGCGGCGCCCGTTTCCGAATTGACGTCGGCGATATAGACAATCGCTCCTTCACGTCCGAAGGTTTCCGCGATGGCAAGGCCAATGCCTTGGGCGCCGCCGGTGATCAGGGATCGTTTGTTTTCCAGTCGCATGAGTTCTTGTAGCAGGAAAGCCGTGGGAGAGCAGGGTCAATTCCGGACAATATAATTTGGGGCTCGTATTAATTCGAAATTCTGCCAGTCGTCAATTCCGGAATAGCCGGCTCGGCGGTTTTCTAGCCTTTCAGCACGGCGAGCAGCGGGTCGGTGAACGCGCCGAGTTCGGTATCCTGGTCAGGTGGGCTGACTCCCGTACCGGCAACCCGGCGCTGCCATCCGATCGTCGCCTGCGCCATGTCGTCCGGCAGCCCGAGATCGCGCAGCGCCTTCGCGACCTCCTCCATTTCCGCGGCGCGCCGCGCGCCGTGCACCATCATCCGTTCCAGGTTGTAGGGCAGGCGGCGGCGCCAGTCGGTGTCGCCGTGGCTTGCCGTCAGCGATGCGACGACCTCCTCCTCGACCCCGGCGGCGGCGGCGGCGAGGATGCATTCGCCGGTCAGCGCCTCGATCCCCTTGATCATCACCGAGCGGATCATCTTGATCGCCGAGGCCGCACCGACTTCGCCTTCCACGACGCGTGGCGCCAGCGGCAGCGATTCAAGCACCGGCGCGATATCGGCGGCATGCGGGCCGGAAATCAGCAGCGGCACCATGTTCAGTTTCGGATGGACCGGCGCCATCACCGCCACGTCGACATAGCGCCCGCCGGCAGCTTCGATCGTACCGGCCGCGGCCCGTTTCGACGATGGCGCGACCGAGTTGAGGTCGCAGAAACAGGCGCCCTGTTTCAGGTGCGGCGCCGCGGCGCCGGCCGCCTCGACCGCCTGGTCGGCGGTCACGGTGGAGAAG
>DATHRP010000061.1:0-2331 GCA_035465195.1 Afifellaceae bacterium
GTCGCCAGCCACCTGCCTGACTGCAACCGAGCCACAATCGGTCAAAAAATGCACATTGCCCAATTTTTGCCGCGAAAAATCCTATGTTAATATGAGGTTTGCTCCTCGGAGACGCACACATGAGGTCGTGCCATGGCGAGCAAAACCCAGCCAATCAAACCCCAGGCGTCATTCGATCCGAAATCTTTTCTCGCCCATGTCGGCGAGGGCCGGAGCATTGGCAGGTACCGCAAGGACCAGGTCATCTTCGCACAGGGAGACCCTGCCGACGCGGTCTTCTACATCGAGAGCGGCGAGGTCAAGATCAGCGTCGTTTCGGAGCAAGGCAAGGAAGCAATCGTAGCGGTTCTTGGGGCGGACGAATTCTTCGGTGAAGGATGTCTTGCCGGGCGGGCGCAGCGGATAGCGACAGCCGCGACCATAATGGAATCCGTCATCATGCGACTGGACAAAGCGGCCATTGTCCGCGTGATCCATCAGCAACCGGCGTTCTCCGAGATGTTCATCGCCCATCTTCTGGAACGGACCATCCGCGTCGAAGCGGACCTCGTCGATCAGCTGTTCAATTCGAGCGAGAAGCGCCTGGCGCGGGCGCTCCTGCTTCTGGCGAACTTCGGCAAGGAAGGAAGACCCGAGCCGATAATTGTGCAAATCAACCAAGAGACGCTCGCGGAGATGATCGGAACGACCCGGTCGCGCGTGAGTTTCTTCATGAACAAATTTCGAAAGCTGGGATTCATCGACTACAACGGCGGAATAGAGGTTCACAGCTCGTTGCTCAATGCGGTTTTGCACGATCAGCCACACATCGAGCGCTGAGCCCCTGAACGTTTCGCCCGGTGATCAATTCTGCACAGTCCTCATCTCTGTAGGGCCATAGGTTAATGGCGCGGGGATGGTTCCCCTCTAATCCCAAATGCCCTTAAGCGGCCGAGGCCGCTTTGGACTTTATCCCCGCCGCGCCCAGTCGGAACGAGCTTGGGCGCCAATTGGCGGAAGCACCAACATGACACCACGGAATCTGATCAGGGAGCCGCTCCGGGGAAAGCCGTTTTTTGTTGAACGGCCGCGGTCGTTTCCGGAGACCGATGCACGAGGCCAGCGATACTCCACCGAGCGGATGGCAGCGCTGCTTCAGCACAAGGAAACCCTCCTGCGGGAAGTGCACCACCGCGTCGGCAATAGTTTGCAGATCATCGCGAGCATTCTGGCTCTGGAAGCCCGTAAAGTGCATTCCGAAGAGGCGCGCCTGCATCTGGAGAATGCCCATCGACGCATCCTGGCGGCGGCCACCGTGCAGCGACAACTCCAGACCTCGCGCGAAGGCGGCGACTTTGAACTCGCAGCCTATCTGCGCCAACTTTGCGACAATCTGACTGCATCGGTCGTCGGCGATGCCACGCGGATCGCAATCGACGTCCGGGCCGACGCCGGCACGGTCTCCTCCGCGGTAGCGATGAACATGGGGCTTATCGTCACCGAACTGGTGATCAACGCCCTCAAGCATACATTCATGGCTGATGCCGCCACCGGCAGGATCATGGTGACTTATCGCGTCGAAGGTCACGGCTGGAGGCTAACCGTTTCCGACAATGGCGTCGGCAAGCCAAATGGCGATGGGAACCCGGCCGCGACCGGCTTGGGTACGGGCATCGTCATGGCGCTCGTCAGGCAACTCGACGGCCGCATCGAGACCTCGAAGGGCCTGAACGGTTTGGGGACCTCGGTATCGATCATCAGTCGTCTTGCCAGCCCCGCCCACCAAACAGAGCAGAAGAAGTCATGGGCAAGGACCGCGTAATAGGCTCCGCGAAAGAAGCCAAAGGCAAGGTCAAGGAAGCCGCCGGCAAGGCCGTTGGCGATGCCAAGCTGGAAGCTGAAGGCACGGCCGACAAAGTCGAAGGCAAGGTGCAGAACGCAGTCGGCGGACTGAAAGACGCAATCAAAGGGAAATAGGTTTCAGGGCAGCGTGTCGTTCCGATCATGAGCCAAATTCACTGACTACCGCGGGGCTGCCGTCGATGTCGACGAGTTGAGCACCGTATCCCCCGCCGGGCGTCATCCTGCCTCGACGTCCGGCTCAAGATCCCCGGCCGGCACCCTCCGACCAGCGTTTCTTTGATCAAGGTCATCCAGGCTTCGTCGACCTCATGCAATGGCGGGCGCACCGCTCGAATCCGGTCGGCATGGCCGATGACGGCTATGTGCTCGAATACCGCCTGGGCGACGCCGGCAAGAACGTGTTCGGCAGCAATTGGGACAAGGAACAGAAGCAGCCCAAATACATGTTCGACGAGTCCAAGGTCGGCTTCAAGGCGCACCGGGCGGACA
>DATHRP010000062.1:0-1979 GCA_035465195.1 Afifellaceae bacterium
CTCCTCTGTGAGCGATCTATTGCTCGCAGCGGAAGGTAGGCAACGCGCCGGCCCGGTTCCGCGACTTAGGTCGCACAAAGCGGGATTATTTTCAGCGCGCGACGGAGGCGACCAGGACGAGGGCAGCAGGATGAGCAAGACCGGCCCGTCGATCGACGGCCTCATAGCCGGGCTCCCCCATTTCGCCGGCCTGCCGGCAGAGGCGATCGGTGAGGTGGCAGGCTTCGTGCGCCGGCGCCGTTTCGACGCCGGCGAGCGGGCGTTGATCGAAGGCGAGCCGTGCGACGGGCTCTATTTCGTGATCAGCGGCCAGATCCGGCTGGTGCGAAGCTCGGCGGAAGGGCGCGAGCAGGTGTTCGGCGTGCTCGGACCGGGCGCGGCGTTCAACGACATCGCCGTCTTCGACGGCGGCCCGAACCCCTACGGGGCGGTGGCCGTCGGCGCGACGGTGCTCGGCGTCGTCCCGAAAGACAGGGTGCTGGGGCTGATCGACAGGCATCCGGGCTTCGCCCGGGCGGCGCTGAAGGCGGTTTCGCAGCGCCAGCGGCAGCTTGCGACGATCGTCGAGGACCTCGCCTTCCGCGACGTGACGGCGCGCGTCGCCCACCTGCTGCTCGGCTGCGTCGGCGAGGAGCGCCACATGCTGGACAGGGCGGACGCGGCCTGCGAGCGGATCACGCAGGAGGACATCGCCTCGATGGTCGGTTCGGTGCGCGAGGTGGTGCAGCGCTCGCTGAAGCAGCTGGAGCAGGACGGCGCCATTTCGCTGGAGCGGACCCGGATCCGCGTGCACGACTTCGACAGGCTGAAATGGTGGGCGCGGCTGAGCTGACCGTCGGACCGCGGATCACAGGGATTGCGGTAATGCCTGCAATGCCGGCGGATTATCGAGGTCCGCGACGGCGGCGGCCGGGTCTCGGTGACCATGGCCCAGGCGATCGTCCACTCGCTCGCCGTCAGCGCCGCGCGGGGCGTCCAACGCGCACAGCGCCCCTTCACCGAGCTTCTCGCCACGACCGAGCGGGAGAACCGACGCCGGCACGACGCCCTGCTGGAGACAGCCATCGCCTACAAGGCCGAATGGGAGCGCGATCTGGAGCGCCGCGAGCGGCTCGGGATCAGGGGCCCGGCGCCGCTGCCGCATCCGGACGACGTGGTGATCGATCTGGAGACCGGGGAGGTGCGGATCATCGGGCCGATGGGCGAGCGGGAGACGGGCGGCATTGGCGGGCCGGGCGGACGTGAGGCAGGTGTCGAGGCGGAGGACGATATTCAGGAATTCAGTGAACTGTTACCGTAATTGGCGCTGAAAGCTTCCGCTTCGCCCCCGGAAGCGGACGCCGCCCAGGACCACCTTAACCGGCGAACATGTGCCAGGAACGGTCATCTTCCATTTTGGATAGCTTATAGAATTTCAGCCCTTCAAACGGTAGTGTTTGGCGGAGGGAGGATCCATGGAGCGCCGCCTTGCCGCCATACTTGCAGCCGACGTTGTTGGTTACTCGCGCCTGATGCACCAGGACGAGGCGGGGACACTTGATCGCCTCAAGGCACTTCGCAACGACCTGGTACAACCAATGATCAGGGGGCATGAAGGTCGCGTCTTCAAGCTAATGGGGGATGGACTGCTGGCTGAGTTTCCCAGTGCAGTAAAAGCAGTCGAATGTGGGGTTGAGATCCAGAAAGCACTGGCGAAGCGGGAACATGACAAGCCGGAAGAAGGCCGAATCAAACTGCGCATCGGCGTGAATTTAGGCGACATTATCGTCGAAGGTTCCGATGTTTACGGCGATGGAGTGAATATCGCATCTCGGCTGCAGGAGATTTGCAATCCAGACAGCGTCTGCATTTCAGACGCAACGCTTCAACAGGTTCGCGGCAGGATTTTGCCAAAGTTTGAAGACGGTGGTGAAGTTGCCCTGAAGAATATCTCTGAGCCTGTCCGGGTCTGGCGCTGGTTACCACACGACGACCCAGCA
>DATHRP010000063.1:0-6424 GCA_035465195.1 Afifellaceae bacterium
CGTCGAACATCTTGCCAAGACCTATCACCGGCGCGAGGGCTGGAATACCACCCGGTCGCTGACGGTCTTCGAGGATGTATCGCTGCACATCGCCGAAGGCGAATTCGTCAGCATCATCGGCACATCCGGATGCGGCAAGTCCACGCTGCTCAACATGGCGGCCGGTCTCGACCGGGCTTCGGCGGGGACGATCCGCGTCGATGGCCGCACTGTCGACGGGCCCGGCCTCGATCGCGGCGTCGTTTTCCAGGAGTTCGCCCTGTTTCCTTGGCTCACCGTGCTCGACAATGTGGCCTTCGGCCTGAGATCCAAGGGGGTGGGGACGTCCGAGCGCCGCGAGATCGCGAAGAAATATGTCGACCTCGTCGGGCTTGCCGGCTTCGAGACCTATCATATGCACCGCCTGTCCGGCGGCATGCGCCAGCGTGTCGGGCTCGCACGGGCACTGGCGATCGAGCCGGCGGCGCTTTTGATGGACGAACCGTTCGGTGCGCTCGATGCCCAGACGCGGGAGACGATGCAGGCAGCGCTCGGCGAAATATGGGAGCGGACCCGCAAGACGGTTCTGTTCGTCACGCACGACATCCGCGAGGCAGTCTATCTGTCAGACAGGGTCGTCGTGTTGAGCGGCCGTCCGGCGACCGTACACCTGGAACTGAAGATCGATCTCGACAGGCCGCGCAACCGGCACGATGAGCGCTTCCAGGAATATGAGCGGGAACTGGAAGTCGCGATCACCGGAGAACCGGCCGCTTGATTTCACACGCCGGTCGCAATCTCGGCTTGATCGACTTTCAGTTCGCCGCGGACGATCGGCAGGCAGCTTGCCGGAAAGTCGCGGCGGACTTCGATCCCCGACTTTTCGACGTGATCCAGGAACGCCGTCAGCAGGTCCATCATGTTGACCTGGCAATGATCGTGCAGCACGAGGACGGTCCAGTCCTCACCGGACATGTCGGCAATCGCCTTGTCGTACCATTGCGTCGCCGGTTCCAGCCAGTCGCCCGGCACGTTGTTCCAGGTGACCATGGAGTAGCGATTGTCGACAAGGTGGTTAAGCGCGGCCCTGCTCAGGAGGTGGGGTCCCACCAACCCGCGGCCCTGGGGACGGAACAGCCTGTCGGGATCGGCCAGGTCGCCAAGCAGGGCTTCCGCATCGGCGATTTCGCTCACCGTATCCTCCGGGTTCTCGTATTCGCCGAGCGGTTTGAAATGATTCATTGTGTGCTTACCGATGCGGTGGCCTTCCTCGCGCGCCCTTTCGGCAAGGCGCCGGGCTTGCGGTTCGGCGAGATTCTTGCCAACGAGAAAGAACGTGGCGGGAAGGCCTCGCTCGTTCAGGAGATCAAGAATGCCTTCCGTGGCGCCCGGGACGGGGCCATTGTCGAACGTCAGGGTCAGTTTTGGCATCGGGTCGGGAACGAGTTCCATAGGCAGGTCGGATTGATCATATGCTTTAATATAGAGCCCTGCCGGAAAGGTGCAATCGTTTGCAACGCGGGACTGTCCTGACGGACGATCAGCAATACCGGATGGCTGTAACAGGTGGCAGATCCGGCATCCTAGAGGGGAGATTACATGCCTGAGGTTCTCGGTCTTTCGGGCAGTCTGCGCAAGGCGTCCTACAATACCGCGCTGATCCGGGCCTGCCAGTCGCTCGCGCCGGATGGAATGACGATCAGGCTCGGGGATATCTCCGACCTGCCGATGTACAACGCTGATGTTCACGAAGCCGGCCTGCCGCCGGCTGTGGCGCGTTTCATCGATGAATTGCGCAGTGTCGACGGCGTGGTGATTGCCTGTCCGGAATACAACCGATCGGTGCCGGCGGTGCTGAAGAACGCGATCGACTGGGTCTCGAAGACGCCGCCCCAGGCCTTCGACGATCTGCCTGTGGCCATCATGGGCGCAAGCCGCGGCGTGCTGGGCACGATCATGGCCAACCATCATCTGAGACAGATTTTCGTCTATCTGAACGCCCGCACGATCAACGGTCCGGAGGTGCTTGTCGGCAAGGCCGGCGACAAGTTCGACGCGGAAGGCGCACTCGTCGACGATGCGACGCGGGACTTTGTCGCCAAATACCTGAAGCGGCTCGGCGATGAGATTGACCGGCGCAGGTGCTCGGATGGTTAGGGTGCGGTCAGCAGTCGGGAAGGCAGGACCAGGATCCGTCGACAAGCGGCACCCTGGCGACCGAGAGTGTGTACATGCCCATCTGGTAGTATCCAACGAGTGCAGTCAGTTCGATCACGCCGCGCTCGCCGAAAAGCGCTCGCGCACGCGCGACCGTTTCGTCGGATACATTGTGGTTGGCAAGGAGCTCGGTGGCGAATTCGTAGACAGTGCGCTCGTCGTCGTGCTCGAATGCAGGTGTGCGGCGGAACTTGATCGCTTCCACGACGCCTTCAGTCAGGCCGGCCTCGACCGCCAGCCCGACATGGTTGAACCAGACATAGTGGCCGTCGCAGTGCCTTGCGGTGGCCAGGATCGCCAATTCGCTCAGCCGTGCATCGAACACGGTGTCCCAGCGAAGGAACTCCCCCACGCGCTGGCACCGCGAAGCCAGTTCGGGGCTGTGCAGCCAGAGCAGCACCGGTCCCCGGATCTGGCCGCGCGGTCCGGATGCGACCTCGTCCGCGACCCGGCGCTGGTCGTCGCTGAGGGCGTTCATTTCCGGATAGGGTATTCGTTGCTTCATGCCAGATCCTCTGCCGGTCGGATGCAGCCGGGCTGCAGCGATATCCATGGCATTGGGTGACCGGATAGTCCACCGGTGCAAACAAGGAGCTCAAATCCATGACTGATCACCTGCTTCCCGTCACCGTCGTCGGCAGCTATCCCCAGCCGGACTGGCTGATCGACCGTGCAAAATTGAAGAAGATGGTGGTCCCCCGGATCAAATATCCCGAACTATGGCGGGTGGACGAGCAGTTCCTGAAACAGGCGCAGGACGACGCGACGGTCCTTGCCATCCGCGACATGGAGCGCGCGGGCATGGACATCGTCACGGACGGCGAGATCCGGAGGGAAAGCTATTCCAACCAGTTTGCCACCGCGCTCGACGGGATCAATATCGCCGAGCCGGCGAGGATCATCGGGCGGGCCGGGCGCGAATCCCTTGTGCCGCGCGTCACCGGCAAGATCACCCGGCGCGACCAGGTCGAGGTGCACAATACCGAATTCCTGAGGCGCAACACCGACAAGATGATCAAGGTCACCCTGCCGGGCCCATTTACCATGTCACAACAGGCGTCGGACGAGTTCTACGGCGACGAAGCCACCATGGCCCAGGATTTCGTAATCGCCGTCAACGAAGAGATGAAGGCGGTGGCGGCGGCCGGCGCCGATATCATCCAGCTCGACGAGCCGTGGATGCAGGCCCGCCCGGAGGCCGCCGCGCGATATGCGATCGATGCCATCAACCGGGCGCTCGAGGGCGTCGAGGTGACGACCATCGTCCATATGTGTTTCGGCTATGCCGAGATCGTGAAGGACAAGCCGAGCGGCTATTCCTTCCTGCCGCAGCTGTCCGGGACGATCGCTGACCAGATATCCATCGAGGCGGCGCAGCCCAAGCTGGACCTCTCAGTGCTCAGGGAACTTCCGGACAAGAAGATACTGGTCGGTGTTCTGGATCTCGGCACGGCGGAGATCGAGACGCCGGAGATCGTGGCGGCGCGCATCCGCGCAGCGCTGGAGCATATACCGGCGGAACGGCTGATCCCGGCGCCCGATTGCGGCATGAAATATCTCGACCGGTCGGTCGCCTTCGGCAAGCTGAAGGCATTGGCCGAGGGTGCGGCCATCGTCCGCTCGGAGATCGGCTGACGACAGTTCAGGACCCTATCTTGAGATAATCCTCGAGTGAAAACAGGTTCGGATCGACGACGGCATCCTCGATTTCAACGCCGGCGAACGGGGTCGCTTCCAAGAGCCACTTCCGTGTCGCCGGCAGATCCCAGGTGAACCGCTCGGCTTTGGCCCAGCATTTCGGCTCCTCGTCGATATCGACGAGCTGAATTGGCGGCGGGAGGATCTCGACGCGGTGACCGGCCGGATCGCGGAAATAGACGTAAAGCTGATGGCCCTGGCCGTGACGGCTCGGCCCGCGTTCGACATGAGCCGAAAGGCCGAGGCTGCCGGCGGTGTCGCAGGCGCGGAAGAGTGCGTTCGGTTCCGCGACTATATAGCCGAAATGGTGCATCTCCGGCCCTGGGCGCGTCATGAAAACGAAGTCATGCGGGTTGTTCTTGCGATACATGAATGAGCCGAGCATGCGGCCCTCGGTGGCGTCACTGGTGAAATAGTCGGATATGCGGAAGCCCAGTTCTGAGTAACGGATGCTGGCCGTGTGCACATCCGGCACCAGAAACTGGAAATGATCGAACCGTAGAGCTGCCGCGCCCTTGTGCAGATGGTACTGCACGTGATTGCGCGAACGTGTTTCCATGCTCGCACAAAGTTCAAGCGGCATCTTCAGCCAGTCGGAGACATGCAGCGTCCTGGCCTGGTGGGGGCGATCCACCCATTCCGGGGCCAGCCCCTGGGTCTGGAAGTAGTGAAAGGCTCTATCGAGGTCTTCATCCGAATAGACCCGCGCTCCGACGCGTTCGCATTGCGGTTCACCGCCGGATCGCTTCAGAACGAGGCTGTGATGGCCGATTTCCTCGACGCCCCGAAGGTAGACTGTGTCACTATCCTCATCACTGACCAAAAGCCCGATGACCTCGCAATAGAAATCACGGCAGGCCTGCAGATCCGGTACCGTAAGGACCACATGGCTTGCCCGCGTGACATTGAATGGTGGCTGCGGGTTGGCGCGGGGAATTGTCATCAAGTTCACCTCATCGGTGTTTCCTGTCCGGGTTGCCGTTTCCGGCCGTTGACGGCGAAGGCCGAATTCGAACTTGTGCCCGGTCATACTGTCATATCGACAAATCCAGAATAGCCGGGCCCGGGGGGCAATTCAATTTGCCGATTGCAAGAGCAGCTTTCGATTGATCTCGCTCAATTAATACAACCTTAGAGAAAATCGCGTTCTACTTTCCAGGATTTGCCGGCTTCGATCCGTGGCCGGAAATTCAGGAGGTTTGAGGGACCGCGAGCGCAAGGCTGGTCTGCATGGAAACCCGGTGACCGATTGCCGAAGGAGCGGTGATCGAGGGTCGGATCCGATGCAGAGCAACGCCGGCAACGGACAGCTCTCCCGGACAAGGCTCGCATGGTTATAAATATACAAAAAATGCCGACAGAACGGTCGACGACATCGTCTTCCATCCGACAATCATCATTATCGCGTTATCGATTGCCGTCACGGCAAGCGTCATTTGTTTCAGCTATCTGAACGCCGTATCGGCGAGCCGAAACAGCGGCAGCTTCATTTCTCCTGCAACACAGCTAGACGAGGTTGACATGCTGCTGATTTCTGGAGTTCTCGACATGCTGCCGCGCCAGGAAGAGCGGTTTGCAACATTCGCAGCGGTGGAAATCATGTCTGAAGCCGGGGCGCTTCTCGGGCAGGGGACATTGCGGGATATTTCGGTATCCGGCGGCTTTGTCCGAACCGCGGCGGCGTCGGTTTTCCCCGACAGGTTCGCCGTGCATATCGCCAAGCTTGGCCGCACGGTGACGGCGACAGTCCGGCGGCGTAATTCAGACGGCCTCGGCATTCGCTTCGAGAACCAGGTCGACCTCGATGCGTTCACGGCGCGTCAGGACGCTCGGGTACGGCAGATCGCAGGCTATTTCACGCCGGCCCGCACGGCCGCCTGACAACCACAGACCGTGATGGCGCGGCCGGTAATGCTCCTGCCGGCCGCGCCATCAATTGCTTCCTCTTATGTCATGTCGGAGAACCGATCGTGTGCGCCATTGCGCCGCCACGGACTGTCGTAGCTCTTAAGACCCAATCCTCGATTGCCCTGGTGTGTTGCACTGCGACAGAAGGTGCGGCCTTCCGGATTCGATGGGAAATCCGCCAGCGCATGTCAGCCTGCTCCAAATGCAGGGCGGACCCATGAAAATATGCTGGAACGTGGCGAACGACCTACAGTCCGCGTTCCTTCAAGGCGCGATCGAGGCGGGGATAGACCCGTCGGGCATTGCCCTCGAAGACCTTGTGGCGGTCGGCATCCGACAGGTCGAGTGCGTCGATGTAGCGCTTCGTATCGTCGAAGTTGTGCCCGGTTTCCGGGTCGATGCCCTTGACGGCACCGAACATCTCGGAGGCGAACAAAATATTGTCGATGTCGATCACCCGGAACAGCAGGTCGATACCGGCCTGATGGTAGACGCAGGTGTCGAAAAGGACGTTACGCATCACGTGATCGCGAAGGTGCGGCTTCTGCAGCATGTCGGCCAGGCCCCGATAGCGCCCCCAGTGATAGGGCACGGCGCCGCCGCCATGCGGGATGATCAGCTT
>DATHRP010000064.1:0-5095 GCA_035465195.1 Afifellaceae bacterium
GATAATCGTGATTGTCGTAGTCGTTCGCGCCCTTGACCGCTGAAGCCCGCAAACAGTTTGCCTTTCAATGAGAAATTGCTTCGTCAGCCTGCCCGAGCTCAACCTCGTCGTCTTTTCCTTCGCCTTCCATTTCGTGTGGGAGGCGTTGCAGGTGCCGACCTATTCCGGCATG
This sequence comes from Afifellaceae bacterium, assembly GCA_035465195.1. Classification (GTDB taxonomy): domain Bacteria; phylum Pseudomonadota; class Alphaproteobacteria; order Rhizobiales; family Afifellaceae; genus CAMYKZ01. Next base: position 173 of record DATHRP010000064.1, read on the forward strand.
GCGGAGATGGCGCATTGGTCGGCAACCCTGCTGTGCGCCCGGGCGACCGTCGGCGATGTCGGCTTCGCGCTGACCGCGTTCTGGATCACGGCGCTTGCCGCCCGTTCGCGGCGCTGGTTCGTCAACCCGAAGCCCTGACAGATCGCAATCTTTCTCGGCGTCGGCATCGCGCTTACGATCTGCTTCGAATGGTATTATATCGAGATTTCCGGACGCTGGGTCTATTCCGACCTGATGCCGCTGGTCCCACCTTTCGGCACCGGCCTCAGTCCCTTGGCGCAATGGGTCGTGGTGCCGCTGCTCGTGCTGTTCGCGCTGCGGCGGCAGACCGCCGGTGCGGACGCGCTTTCCCGCGAATCCGGGAATCATGCGAACGGCCTATGAAACGGCCCCGCCCAACGCTCCAGTCAGCCGCTCCGCCGCCTGCCTTGTCGCGTCGTCCCACGCCGCATTGACGGCCCGCGCGATGTTGGCCTCCGACCTCAGGATCACCCCGTCCTCCAGGATCTTCAGGTGGTTCGCCCTCAGCGTCGAGCCGGTCGTCGTGATGTCGACGATCAGGTCGGCGGTGCCGGCGGCCGGCGCGCCTTCGGTGGCGCCGAGGCTTTCGACGATGCGGTAGAGCGCGATACCGTGGCTGGCGAAGAAGGCCTGGGTCAGCGTCCAGTACTTGGTGGCGATGCGCAGCCGGCGTCCGACGCGGCCGAGGAAGGTGGCCGCGACATCGTCGAGGTCGGCCATGGTCCAGACGTCGATCCACAGTTCCGGCACGGCGACGACGACGTCGGCGCGGCCGAAGCCGAGCGGCAGCAACAGTTCGACGTGCCGCTCGCACTGCGGAATCGTCTCGCGCACGAGGTCCTCGCCGGTGACGCCGAGATGGACCCGGCCGGCGGCAAGCTCGCGGGCGATCTCCGAGGCCGACAGGAAGGCCACCTCGACATTGTCGATACCGGTCAGCCGGCCGCGATAATTGCGCGCGCCGCCCGGCTTTTCCAGCGTGAAGCCGGCGCGGCCCAGCGCCCTTTCCGTTTCCTCCTGCAGGCGGCCCTTTGACGGGAGCGCAAGGATCAGCGGATCGCTCATGACGCCCCTCCCCCGCCCGGCAGACGCACGGTGAAGCCGATAGCCGGCACCGGCACGTCGGTGCCCAGCATCTGCATCAGCCCGTCATAACGGCCGCCGCCGGCCGCGGGCCGCGCCTCGCCGGCCAGGCCGATTTCGAAGACGAGCCCGGTATAATAATCGAGCGGCCGGCCGAAAGCGGCGGAAAAGCCGATACCTGTTTCGCCGGGCGACAGGCGGTCGCGCGCGACGATCTGGTCAGCCCGCACCGTGAAGGTCTCCAGCGCCGGATCGAGCGACAGGCCATGGCCGGCGAAGAAGGCGCCGAGCGTTTCGGACGCATCCCCCAGCGGCGCCTCGATCGCCAGGTAATCGCGGAGGATGGCGAGCGTCGGCTGGTCGAGATGGGTCTCGCGCAGCGACAACTGTTCCAGAAAACGCCGCGCAATGTCGGCCGCCGTGCGCCCGGCGTCCGGCACATGGCCGTGCGCCTCGGCGCGGGCCTCGAGGAACCGCGCCAGGGCGGCCTCGTCGTGTTTCCCTGCCACGGCCGCCAGTTCGGCGTCGAAACCCGCCATCGGATCGTCGGTGCGCGGCGCGGCGAGACGGTCGAGGTTGGCGCGCATCAGCTCCGCCACGCCGAAGGAAAGCCGTAGCCGGCGCCGCCAGGCCGGCGGCAGGTCGAGGGCGGAAAGCAGCGCGGTGAACAGGCCGATATCGCCGAGGCGAACGGTGATCGCTCCGCCCGAAAGGCGTCCCACAGCCTCAACGGCGAGCGCGATCGCGTCGGCATCGGCCTCTACCTTGTCCGTGCGGCCGATATCCTCGTAGCCGGTCTCCAGTACTTCCGAAACACCGCTCTCGGCGCGGCGGAAGACGGCGCCCTCATAGGCGTATTTGCGGGGGCCGTTCTCCTCGCCCAGGTGATGCAGGCAGACGGGGATGGTGAAATCGGGCCTCAGCGCCAGCCGCTCGCCGCTGACACCTTCGGTGACGAACATGCGGCGGCGGATATCCTCGCCGGCGGTCTCCAGGAACGGGTCGGCCGGCTGCAGCACGGGCAGCGACAGCCACGTGGCGCCGGCCGCCTCGAAGAGATCCCTGAGAAGTCCCCCGGATCCGGATGTCGGTTGCGCGGCGGACATTTATCCGGCGTCTTCAGCCTGACGCTTCAACAGGTCGGCCACCGCCCGGACGAGGTCGGCCTCGTCGACCTCGAACTGGCCGGGCCGCTCCTCCTGCCATTCGGCATGGTCGGCAATCTTCGCGGCCTGGCGGCGGCCCTCGATCATGTCCTTGATCTGCACCTTGCCGGCCTGACGCTCGTCCTCGCCCTGGATGATGGCGCACGGTGCGTTGCGGCGGTCGGCATACTTGAACTGCGCCTTCATGCCGGAGGTGCCGACATAGGCCTCGGCGCGGATGCCGGCGGCGCGCAGCTTCGCCGCCATCGCCATGTAGTCGGCAGTGCGCTCGCGGTCCATCACGGTGACGACCACCGGACCCGCCTCTTCGCCGTCGCCGAGACGGCCGGTCAGCCTGAGCGCCGTCGCCAGCCGGGAGACGCCGATGGAAAAGCCGGTCGCCGGCACGTCCTCGCCGCGGAATCGGCCGACCAGCCCGTCGTAGCGGCCGCCGCCGCCGACGGAGCCGAACACCACTGGCTGGCCCTTTTCGTTCTGGACCTGGAAGGTCAGCTCCGCCTCGAATACCGGGCCGGTATAATATTCCAGGCCGCGCACGACGGAGGGGTCGATGATCACGCGGCCGTCGTCATAGCCCGCCGCCGCCACCAGCGTGGAAATCCCGGCCAGTTCGTCGCAACCGGCCATACCTGTCTCGGATTTCGATATCGTTTCGCGGATGCCGGCGACCGTCGCCGCGTCGTCGTCCTTTCGCGAGGCGACATAGGCGAGCACGGCATCGATCTGGCCTCCATCCAGCCCTGCCCCCGGCGTGAACGCACCGCTCTCGTCCTCACGACCCTCGCCAAGCAGATCGCTCACACCGTCCGCGCCGAGCCGGTCGAGCTTGTCGATGGCGCGCAGGACCACCAAGCGGGTATGGTTATGGTGATCGCCGGCAAGCCCGATCGATTCCATCACCCCGTCGAGCACCTTTCGGTTGTTCACGCGGATCACGTAGTCACCGCGCGGAATGCCGAGCGCTTCCATTGTATCCGCCGACATCATGCAGATCTCGGCGTCCGCCGCCGGCGATGCCGAGCCGACCGTGTCGGCGTCAAACTGCATGAACTGGCGAAACCGTCCCGGTCCCGGCTTCTCGTTGCGGAAAACCCAGCCCGAGCGGTAGCTCCGGTAGGGGCGCGGCAGGTCCTGGATGTTCTCGGCGAAAAAGCGCGCGAGCGGCGCCGTCAGGTCGTAGCGCAGCGACAGCCACTGCTCGTCGTCGTCCTGGAAGGAGAAGACGCCCTCGTTCGGGCGGTCCTGGTCGGGCAGGAACTTGCCGAGCGCGTCGGTATATTCGATGAACGGCGTCTCGACAGGCTCGAAGCCGTAGCTCTCGTAGACCGCGCTGATCGTCGCCATCATTCGGGTGACGGCGCGCAGATTGGCCGGCAGGCGGTCCTCGAAACCGCGCGGCAACCGGGCCTTGAGCTTCTGGTCTTTCTGTTTGCCGGACATGGGCGTGATGCTTCTTGAAACCTGGCGATGCAGATGAATCCGATCGCCCCGCACCGGGTCGATGCGGGACGTGCGGCTTCATAGAGCCTTTTTCGACGAAATTGAACCGCTGATGCGGAAGAATGACACGGCTGAGGCGCGCTCGCCGGATGCTCAGCCCGGCCGCCGGAACCGGCTCCGCTCGGCCTCCACCTCTTCGCGGCAGAAACAGCCCTCCAGGTGATCGTTGACCATGCCCATCGCCTGCATGAAGGCATAGGCCGTGGTCGGTCCGACAAAGGTCCAGCCGCGCTTCTTCAACTCCTTGGAAAGCGTATGGGATTCCACCGTCTTCGGCATGGCGAAGAGGGTCTGCTTGTCGATCTTCGGCGGCCGCGCGGCCGCATCGGGTTCGAACGACCAGATGAAGGCGGCGAGCGAGCCGGCCTCCTCGACCAGTTCAACGGCGCGCCCGGCATTGTTGATGGTCGATTCGACCTTGCCACGATGGCGGACGATCCCGGCGTCGGCCATCAGCCGTTCGATATCGGCCTCGCCGAACTCCGCGATCTTGCGGAAGTCGAAGCCGGCGAACGCCGCCCTGAAATTCTCCCGCTTGCGCAGGATGGTCAACCACGACAGGCCGGACTGAAAGCCCTCCAGGCAGATCTTCTCGAACAGGCGGATATCGTCGTCGACGGGACGGCCCCATTCACGATCGTGATAGTCGCGGTAATCCGCTTCGTTTCCGTGCCACCAGCAGCGCAGGCGACCGTCATCGCCCTCGATCAACCCCGTATCGGTCGACATTGAAATCTGGCCCCCCATCGCCGGTTTTTTATTTGTATTGTTCGAGCGGCCGACTTTAAAGTCCGACGGGCCGACAGGAATCATTTTAAACAGCAATGCGTCTCACTTCTATCCTTCTGGTCGTCATACTGACAGTGTTTCCCGCATCGCTTGCATTCCCGGCGCGGTTTTCGGACGAGGAATTGACCAACGCGTTCAACTCCACGGTCTTCGGCGCGGAATATTCGAGCTGGGGTCTGCACACCCGCATCGTCAAGAAATTCGTCAAGCCGGTCAGGATCTATATCGACAACCGGGCCAAGCGCGACCGGCGCAGGGCGGTGCGGCGGTTCGTGAGGTCGCTGTCGCGCACGATCCGCGGCATCTCCGTGGAGATCGTCAAGTCGGAGCGGGACGCCAACTTCACCGTCTACGTCGTCGACCG
>DATHRP010000065.1:0-2449 GCA_035465195.1 Afifellaceae bacterium
CAGCGACGGAACCGGTGAAGTTGATGAAGTCGAAGCTGCGCTCGGCGATCAGCCTTTCCGTCAGGTCGTGGGACAGGCGGACATTGGTGAACAGGCCCTCCGGCAGGCCGGCTTCCTCAAAGGCCTGGTCGAAGCGCTCGCCGGCGAGCAGCGTCTGCGTCGCGTGCTTAAGCACCACCGCGTTGCCGGCGACCAGCGCCGGCACGATGGTGTTGATCGCCGTCAGGAACGGGTAGTTCCACGGCGCGACGACGAAGACCGTGCCGACCGGCTCCTTGGCGATGAAGCGGTGGAAGGCGTCCGATCTCTCGATCTCGATCGGCGCAAGCGCGTCAGCTGCGATCGACGTCATGTGGAAGGCGCGTTCCTTGACGCCACCGATCTCGCCGCCGTAGCGCACCGGCCGGCCCATCTGGCGGGCAAGCTCCGGCACGATCTCGTCGTTCATCGCCTCCAGCGCCTTGACCGCCTTTTCGACGAAGGCAATCCGCTCGTCCAGCGGGCGGTCCGCCCAGTCTTTCTGCGCCTTGCGCGCGCGCTCCAGCGCGGCCGCGATGGCGTCGGGGCTGTCGACTTCGCGCTCGGCGACGACGGACCCGTCGGCCGGCGAGATACAGGTGATCTTTGTCATTGCTTTTCACTCACTCGCAAAAAGGCGCCGGAGCCTTTGCTCAGGCGCGCTCGAAGCCGCGGGCGACCTCCCAGTCGGTGACGCGGCGGTCATATTCGAACTGTTCCCAGCCAGCGGCGTGGACGTAATGGTCGATCACATCGTCGCCGAAGGCGGCGCGCAGCATCTTCGATCTGTCGAGCGCCGTGGCCGCATCGCGCAGCGTCTTGGGAATCTCGCGCACGTCGGCCGCATGGTAGGCGTCTCCGACGAACTGCGGCTCCAGTTCGCGCTTGTTCTCGATGCCGTCGATGCCGGCGGCGATCAGCGCGGCGAACGCCAGGTGCGGGTTGAGATCAGCGCCGCCGACGCGGCATTCGATGCGCACCGCCTTGGTGTCGGCGCCGCAGACGCGGTAGCCGGCCGTGCGGTTGTCCATCGACCAGACCGCCTTGGTCGGCGCGAAGGTGCCGGCGGCGAAACGCTTGTAGGAATTGATGTAGGGCGCCAGGAAATAGGTGATCTCGCTGGCATGGTGCAGCAGGCCGGCCATGTAGTGCCGCATCGTCTCCGACATGCCGCGCTCGCCTTTCTCGTCGAAGAACAGCGGCTCGCCGTCGAGCGACCAGAGCGACTGGTGGACGTGAGAGGAATTGCCGGCGGCATTGTAGTTCCACTTGGCCATGAACGAGACGGCCCTGCCCTTCTGCCAGGCGATCTCCTTGCAGCCGTTCTTGATGATGGCATGGCGGTCGGCCATGGTCAGGGCGTCGGCGTAGCGGACGTTGATCTCCTCCTGGCCGGCATCGGCCTCGCCCTTTGAATTCTCCACCGGGACGTCGGCGCCGTTCAGCCCGTTGCGGATCGCCCGCATCACATCCTCTTCCTTGGTGGTCTGGAAGATGTGGTAATCCTCGTTGTAGGCGCTGATCCGGGTCAGGCCGCGATAGCCCATCTCCTGGGCTTCTTCGTAGGAATTGCGGAACAGGAAGAATTCCAGCTCCGAAGCCATGAAGGCGGTCATGCCCATCGCCTCCAGGCGGGCGATTTGCTTCTTCAGCAGCGTGCGCGGCGCGTGCGCCACCTCGGCGTGGGTGTGGTGGTCGAGCACGTCGCAGAGCACCATCGCCGTGCCTTCGAGCCAAGGTATGCGGCGCATCGTGTCGAGGTCCGGCTTCATCGTGTAGTCGCCGTAGCCGGCCTCCCAGCTCGTCGATTTGTAGCCTTCGACGGTGTACATCTCCATGTCGGTCGCCAGCAGGTAATTGCAGCTGTGCGTTTCCTCGACACCGCTTTCGACGAAGAAATCGGCGTGGAAGCGCTTGCCCATCAGGCGCCCCTGCATGTCCACCTGGCAGGCCAGGACGGTGTCGATCTCGCCGTCGGCGACAGCCTGTTTCAGCTCATCAAAGTTCAGTTTGCCTGCCATGGGTACCGCCATGTCGTTCGTTTTGCGGAGAATATCATATCCCCGGGGCGCCGCCCCGGGGATGCGTCAGTTTGCGGCCCGCGCGGGGCCGCCGTTCGTCGCTCAGCCGTAGCGGTACGGCGGTCCGGCCTTCTGCATGACCGAGCTGTACTTGCGGAGGATCTCCACGACGCGCTTGCTGCGGTCGCTTTCGGCGGCGATCTCCTCCCAGAATGTCTCGGCCGCGGTCACCACCTGGTTCCACTCCGATTCCGGTATCGAGGTCAGTTCCAGCTTGTCGCCCTCGACGCGCAGCTTGGCCTCGCCGCCCCAGTACCAGCCAAGCCGGTAGTAGTGCGACTGGTCGATGGTGCTCCGGAAGAGCTGCTGCAGATGCGGCGGAACCTTGTTCCAGCTCTCGGTATTGGCGA